>JANYFX010000247.1 GCA_025359585.1 Rhizobacter sp.
CTGGCGCTGCCCTGGGGCGGCACCTCGCACCCAGTGTGGTTCAAGCGTGACCCGCGCGTGGCCAATGTCAAGGTGCTGGGCGGCGTGTTCAACAAGGCGCTGATGCAGGGCGTGCCGCTGATCGTCGCCGGGGCGTTGAAGGCCACCGAGGGCATGAACGACGCTGACCGCTATGCCGCGTTGACGGCGACAGCGGCCAGCGTGATGAACACGATGCCGCCGCGCGAGAACCCGCGCATCAACAAATCGGTCGATTCGGTGTACGCCTCCGGCCCGTTGGCGCGCGTGCATTGCGTCATCTACGGCAATTGCAACTACAAGCAGACCGGTTTGCTGCAGGCGTTTGCCGCTGCTTCGCTGCTGCAGCAAGCGCCCAAACGGGCTGGTTTCGCGTCGGGTTGCCAGGCTTTCGGCCACCACGAACTGTTGGGCGCGTTGCGCAGCTTCGGTCTGGTGCAGGCGCCGGTGCTGAGCGTCCACCGCTGACCATGCGCCTGGTCGACTACCTCGACAAAGGCGCATCGCTGGGCGCAGACGCGCCGTGCCTGACGATGGGCACGGCGGATCTTTCCTATGGCGAGGTGCAGCGCATCAGCCACCGCGTGGCACGCGGCCTCCAGCGCTCGGGCTTGGCCACGGGCGACAAGGTGGCAGTGCTGTCGAGCAACGACGCGCTGGCCTTCGCCTGCGTGTTCGGCATCTCTCGCGCGGCGGCCGTGTGGTGCCCGGTGAATCCGCGCAACGAGGCGAGCGAGAACCGCTTCGTGCTCGATGCGTTCGATTGCGCGGCGCTGATCTTCCACAGCAACTACGCGCCGATGGTCGAGCAGATGCGCGCCGGGCTGCCGAAGGTGCGTGTGTTCGTCTGCATCGACCAGCCGTGTGCGTTCGCCCCGTCGCTTGCACAGTGGCTCGAAGGCGCGAGCGACGCGCCGATCGACATCCCGGTGCGGGACGACATCGCGATGATCGCCGGCACCGGTGGCACCACGGGCCAACCGAAGGGCGTGATGCTGTCGGGCCGCAATCTGGAAACGATGAGCGCGCTCACGCTGATGGGCTACCCCTTCGACGGCCGCCCGTCGTACCTGGCGCTCGCGCCGCTCACACACGCGGCCGGTGTGTTGTGCCTGCCGGTGATGGCACTCGGCGGGCGCGTCGTGATCATGCCCAAGCCCGATCTCGCCGAGTTCCTCGCATTGATCGAACGCCACCACATCACCCACACCTTCCTGCCGCCGACGCTGATCTACATGCTGCTGCAGCACGAGAAGCTGGCCTCGACGAAGCTCGGTTCGCTGCAGTGTTTCTGGTACGGCGCCGCGCCGATCTCGGCCGCGCGGCTCGAAGAAGCGCTCGTGAAGATCGGCCCGGTGATGGCGCAACTGTTCGGCCAGACCGAAGCGCCGATGATGATTTCGATGATGGCGCCGCGCGATCACTTCAACGCCGACGGCTCGGTCGCGCGCGAACGCCTGAGTTCGGCTGGCCGGCCCGGGCCGCTGGTGCAGGTCGCCACGATGAACGCCGAGGGTGCCTTGTTGCCCACCGGCGAAACAGGCGAGATCGTGATCCGCAGTTCGCTCGTGATGATGGGCTACTACAAGGACGCCGCGGCCACCGCCGAGGCCGGCCGCTTCGGCTGGCACCACACCGGCGACATCGGCCGGCTCGATGCCGACGGTTTTCTCACCATCGTCGACCGCGCGAAAGACATGATCATCACCGGCGGCTTCAACGTCTACTCGGTCGAGGTCGAGCAGGCGCTGATGCAGCACCCCGACGTGCAGGACGGCGCCGTGATCGGCCTGCCCGACGACAAGTGGGGCGAGAAAGTGGTCGCGGTGCTGCAACTGCACGCCGGGCGCACGGTCGACCCGCACGAGATCCAGGCGTTCGTGAAAGCGCGCATCGGCAGTGTGAAGACGCCGAAGCTGGTCGAGATCTGGCCCGACCTGCCGCGCTCGAAGGTGGGCAAGGTGATGAAGAAGGACATCCGCGCCGAGATGTTGAAACGCGCGCCGAAAGCGCCGGCATGAGCAAGGCCTTCGTCGCCGGCGTCGGCATGATCGCCTTCGCCAAGCCGGGCGCGAACGATCCTTACCCGGTGATGGCCGCGAACGCCGGCCGCTTGGCTCTGGCAGATGCGGGCGTGGCGTTCGACGCGATCCAGCAAGCGTACGTCGGCTACGTCTACGGCGACTCCACCAGCGGGCAGAAGGCGGTGTACGGCCTCGGCATGACCGGCATCCCGATCTTCAACGTCAACAACAACTGTTCGACCGGTTCGACCGCCCTCTTCCTCGCGCGGCAGGCCATCGAGTCCGGCGCGGCCGACTGCGTGCTTGCGCTCGGCTTCGAGCAGATGAACCCGGGCGCGCTCGGCACGGTCTTCAACGACCGGCCGAGCCCGTTCGAAGACTTCGACCGCGAGGCCGCCACACTGGTCGGCATGTCCGATCTGCCGCTGGCGCTGCGTTACTTCGGCGGCGCGGGCCTGGCGCACATGAACAAGTACGGCACGCCGCTCGCAGCCTTCGCGAAGGTGCGCGCCAAGGCCAGCCGCCACGCGGCGCACAACCCGCTCGCGCTGCTGCGCAAGGAACTCACGCCCGACGACGTGATGAACGCGCCGATGTTGTGGCCCGGCGTATTGACGCGCCTGATGGCCTGCCCGCCGACCTGCGGCGCGGCGGCCGCTGTGCTGGTGTCGGAGGCCTACGCCAAACGCCACGGCCTGCGCACCAATGTGTTCATCGCCGCGCAGGCGATGACGACCGACCGGCCCGACAGTTTTGACAGCCACGACATGATGAAGCTCGTGGGCTACGGCATGAGCCAGAGCGCGGCACGGCAGGTCTACGAGCAGGCCGGCATCGGCCCCGACGATCTCGACGTGGTCGAGCTGCACGACTGCTTCGCGCAGAACGAGCTGATCAGCTACGAGGCGCTCGGCCTGTGCGCCGAAGGCGGCGCGGCGGCGTTCATCGACGCTGGCGACAACAGCTACGGCGGCAAGGTGGTGACCAACCCCTCCGGCGGGCTGTTGTCCAAGGGCCACCCGCTCGGCGCCACGGGGCTCGCGCAGTGTTATGAATTGACCCATCAACTGCGCGGCACGGCCGAGCAACGCCAGGTGCCGGGCGCGCGCCTCGGGCTGCAACACAACCTCGGCCTCGGCGGCGCCTGCGTGGTGACGCTCTACCAGGGCAGCACGCGGCACCCGGGCTGATCAGAACATCGGCTCGGTCGCGAGCAGCGCGTCGTAGAGCTTGACGAACGCGGCGTCGGGTTCGCCGCCGCTCGCGGTGAACCCCGCGCGCACGCCGGGCGGCAGTGTCGCCAGCGCCACCTCCGCAGCGTCTTTCTGCGCAACCGCCGCCGCCAGCGCGCAGGCGCCTCGCAAGGCCAGCGCAAGCGGTGCCTGAACCTCGGCGAGCGGCCGCACGGTGCTGCCCACCGCGTCGGCGATGCTCTGCGGGAAACCGAGCGACTCGACCCACAGCGCACCGACCGCCGGGTGGTCGATGCCGAAGGCTTCGAGCTCGACCGTGGCGAGCTCGAAGCCGCGAAGCACGGCGAACCCGGCGAACATGGCGTTGGCGATGTCGGCATAGCTGCGGCACAGGATCAGGTGCCCTGTCGCGTGCAGCAGGCCGCAGAGGTACGCCTCTTCAGGGTCGGCCGCGACGCGCGGCGCCAGCTTGTTGGCAGCGGTGGCGGCCACCAGCGCGTCGTGCCAGAAGATGCGCATGTCGATGCTCTGAATTTCTTCGAAGGTCGACGCCACGCCGCAGGAAACGATCAGCTTGTTGAGCGCCTGCGTGCCGATCATCGCCACGGCGGCGTCGATCGAGGCCATCGAACGCTGGCCGCCGAAAAACGACGAGTTCGCCACGCGCAGCACTTTTGCGCTGAGCACCGGGTCGCGCGACAAGGCTTCGCCGATCTTGCGGGCGTCGACGTTGGGATCGCGCAGCGCCGCGATCAGGCGCTGAACGACACCCGGAATCGTCGGCAGTTCGACGCGGCCGGCGGCCACGTCGTCGATGAAGCGCGGCGTGGTGGGGCCGGCGGCCGGTTTCGGTGCGACGGCTCGTTTTTCCGGCACGAGGGTGACGGCGGGAATGTGGTCTTTGTTCATGTCGGCGGCTCTGCTCGGCGGCTCCAGGGTGGTCAAGGCAGTGTTCACGATGCGGCAGCTGAACGGCGCGTGCAACAGCGGCAGGAAACGGGGCCTTCTTTCCGGCTCTCGGCTCGGCGTCGCGGCGCAGCGCAGGGCGGCGGCCTGGCACAGGTCGTGCGTGAAATAAGATGCAGAGAAAATTCGTATGAACACCGACCTTCCAAGCGACTTTCCCGGGTTGGCGCTCGTGGTGCTGATGCTCGGCATCAAACACGGCCTGGACGCCGACCACCTCGCCGCCATCGACGGCCTGACGCGCTCCAACGCGCAGGCGCGGCCGCGTCTCGCGCGCGCGGCCGGCGCGTTGTTCTCGCTCGGCCACGGGTTGGTGGTCGTGGCCGTGGCGCTAGGTGTTTCCACGCTCGCGCAGGCCTGGCGCGCGCCGCACTGGCTCGAATCCTTCGGCGCCTGGGTCTCGATCGGCGTGTTGACGCTGCTGGCCCTGCTCAACATCGGCGCCGTGCTGAAAACCCCCTGCGATCAAACCGCGCAGCTGCTCGGCTGGCGCTGCGGTGTGTTCGCGCGCCTGTTGCGCGCCGGCAGCCCGGCCACGGTGATGGCGGTCGGCACACTCTTCGCGCTGTCGTTCGACACCGTCAGCCAGGCCACGCTGTTCGCGGTGACAGCCACGCAGTTCGGCGGCTGGCAGAGCGCGCTGTTGCTGGCGCTGCTGTTCATCGCCAGCATGCTGCTGACCGACGGGTTGAACGGCTGGTGGATCGCGCGCCTGGTGCGGCGCTCGGATCGGACCGCGCGCATTGCCTCACGCGTGATGGCGCTGGCGGTCTCGGGGGTGAGCCTGCTGACCGCCGGCCTGGGCGTGGCCACGCAGACGGCGCCGCAGATCGATGCCTGGGCCGAAGACAAGGCCTTGTGGTTCGGCGCGGCGATCGTCGTGATCACGTTCACGAGTTATGTGATCGGCCAGTGGCTCGCGCGCAGTGAAAACCGGCCGGCGGGCGCGACAGGCTTCGCCGCCTCGGCACCGCATGCGAAGCGCTGATCCGCAGCCGCGTCAGCCCTTGCGCGCGGCCTTCGCCAGCACCTGGCTGGCCAGCATCTCCGAGCCCACCGAACGCTCCAGCGACGAACGCGACAAGCCCGACTGTTCGTAGTGCAGGTTCTCGTACAACTCGGCCGCCGCGGGGTGCGCGCCGAGTACCGCGTGCAAGGCGTCTTCGGGCAGGTCTTGCGACAAGGCGAGTGCGAGTTGCCGCACCAGCGCGCGGTACTGGTCGGCACCGAGCGCCACACTGCTGCGCTCCACACGCTCGAGCAGGCGCGCCAGCGCGATCACGGTTTCCAGGCGGGACTTGAGGGATTCGACGTGCGGTGCGGACATGAAAAAACTCCTGCGGCGGGCACGCTGCTGGCGCACCCATGCCCTTCAATTGCGGGCAGCTGCGCCAAGTTCAAGCCTGCAGCACCACCCGCCCGACCACCCGCCCCTGCGCCAGATCGAGCAAGGCTTCGTTGACCTGCGCCATCGGCCGCAGGTCGAGCGGAATCTCCGGCAGCGCCACACGCTGCGCCAGCGCCACCAGCTCGCGCAGGTCGTTCAGGCCCGACACGTAAGAGCCGCTGATCTGCAGCGAGCGCAACGCGAACATCGGCAGCGGCATGCGGAACTCGCCGCCGAACAGGCCGACGATCACGATCTGCCCGGTGCGCCGCACGAGGTTCACCGCGAGCGCCGAGCTCGTTTCGGAGCCGACGAAGTCGACCACCGCCGCGATGTTGAAAGCGCTGGCCTTGTGGATGACCTTCGGCGCTTCGGGCGCGCCCGGGTCGAAGGCCTGCGCGGCGCCGAAACGCAAGGCCGCTTCGCGCTTGGCCGGGTCGGGGTCGATCGCGACGACGCGGGCCTTCGTCGTGGCCGAGGCCAGCGCCACCGCCGTCATGCCGACACCGCCACAACCGATGATCGCGATCACGTCGTCGTCGGCCAGGGGGGCCAGCTTGCGGATCGCGCCGAACGCGGTGATGCCGGCGCAGGCGAAGGTGGCGGCACGCGCCGGGTCGAGCGTGCCGATGGGCACGAGGTAACGCGCGTGCGGCACGTGCACGACGTCGGCATAACCGCCGGGCTTCTGGATGCCCAGCGTGTTCGAAGCGCGCGGGCACAGGTGGTCGTCGCCGCGCTCGCACACCGGGCAGGCGCCGCAGCCGATCCACGGGTAGACAACGACCTTGTCGCCGACCGAGAAGCCCTGCACCTCGGGCCCGATCTCGGCCACCTCGCCGCCGATCTCGTGGCCCAGGGTCAGCGGCAATCTGGCACCGGCGCGCTCCAGCGACGAGAGCTTGCCACCGCCCATGTCGAAACCGCCGGCCTGCACGTGCAGGTCGGAGTGGCACATGCCGCAGTGGGTGACCCGCACGGTGACTTCATGGCCGACCGGCGCTGCGAGGTCGGCCGTTTGTCGTTCGAGCACACCGCCCCACGACGAAAAGGCCCAGCGGTGCGCGCAGCGGTAATTCATGCCTGTCTCCGGTCGGTGGTTTTTGAGCGGTCAACAACGGTAGCACCGCCCCGGCGGGTTGAAAACCGCGCTTGTGCCCACGCCCGTTCCGCGACATCGTGCACGTCGCAGTGGCCGGCGGGCCACCCACCATGCCATCTGCGTGCTGCAACCGCACCGGGCCGGTTTCTCGTGCTGACGCGCCAGTGAACGATGTCAAGAATGCCGCATCCAACGCTGCCGTAACGGCGTATCTGCCTCCCGATACCTCCTGAACGCAATGACCCTGCCGATGCAGCTTCCATGAAAAAAACCCTGCGTGACCTGCTGACCGGAAAAACGCCGAAAGCGCCGAAAGCGCCCGCCGCGCGGCCCAGAACGGCGCCGCAGACGAAGCGGGCCGTCTGGCGCATCAGCGACCATGCGCCGATGGGCGAGTGGGTCGATCCCGACGCGGTGGCAGCGCCGACCCCGGCGTCCGGAAAACCGCAACCCGAGGCGTCGTCGAGCGGCTGGATCGAGTCGTCGATGGATCTGCTGAACGGCACCGACGTTTCCGAAGACCACGAGACTTCGCCCGGCGACCTCTTCGACGAGCTGAACAACAAGCCCCGCCCACCGAAGCGCGCCTGAGCGTCACGAGCCCTGTGCTAACGTTCCCGGCACGGCCTCTTGCCGTGGAAAGGGCAGCATGTCAGGCAGCGTCGCTCAGGCCAGTTCCCTCACCGCCCGCATCGACGCGGCAGCGGCTTCCATCGAACCCCGGCTGATCGCCTGGCGGCGCGACTTCCACGAACACCCCGAGCTCGGCAACCGCGAGTTCCGCACCGCGGCCGTCGTGGCCGAGCACCTGCGCGCGCTCGGGCTCGACGAAGTACGCACGGGCGTCGCCCACACCGGCGTGATCGGCTTGCTCAAGGGCGCACTGCCCGGCCCGGTGGTGGCGCTGCGCGCCGACATGGACGCCTTGCCGGTCAGCGAAGAAGTCGACCTGCCCTTCGCGTCGAAAGCCAAGACCACCTGGAACGGCGAAACCGTGGGCGTCATGCATGCCTGCGGGCACGACCTGCACACCGCCATCCTGATGGGCGTGACCGAAGTGCTCGCCGGCATGCGCGCCACGCTGCGCGGCTCGGTGAAGTTCATCTTCCAGCCGGCCGAAGAGTTGCCACCCGAAGGCGAAGACGGCGGCGCGAAGATGATGATTGCCGAAGGCGCACTGGAGCGCCCTACGCCGAAGGCGATCTTCGGCCTGCACGTCACCTCGCGTTTGCCGCTCGGCGTGATCGGCTACCGGCCCGGGCCGACGATGGCCAGCGCCGACAACCTCACGATCACCGTGCACGGCCGCCAGACCCACGGCGCGATGCCGTGGTTCGGCGTCGACCCGATCGTCACCGCCGCACAGGTCGTGCTCGGCCTGCAGACGGTGGTGAGCCGCCAGGTCGACCTGACACGCGAGCCGGCGGTCGTGACCATCGGCACCATCAAGGGCGGCGTGCGCGAGAACATCATTCCCGATTCGGTCGAGATGCGCGGCACGATCCGCAGCTTCGACGAAGCCATGCGCGACGACATCCACGAGCGCGTGACCACGCTGGCTGAAGCCATCGCGCGTGGCTCGCGCGCGAGCTGCACGGTGTGCATCCGCAAGAACTATCCCGTGACCGTGAACGACCCGAAGCTGACCGAAAAGATGCTGCCCACACTGCAGCGCACGGCCGGCGACGAGCGGCTGATGCTCGTGCCGAAGGTGATGGGCTCGGAAGATTTCTCTTTCTTCCAGCAGCTCGTGCCGGGCCTGTTCGTCTTCATCGGCGTGGTGCCCCCGGGAACCGACCCGAGCACGTCAGCGCCGAACCATTCGCCGCGCTTCTTTGCGGATGAACGCTGCCTCGTGCAAGGGGTGCGCGCACTCGCGCACCTGGCTTGCGACTATCTGGAGTCATGACTTCGGCGCCAGCTCGCGCAAATAGATTTCCACGCGGCGGTTGAGCGCCCGGCCGTAGCTCTTGTCGTTGCTGATCATCGGGTTTCGTTCGCCGCGGCCTTCGACTTCGATGCGGTTCGCGGCGATGCCCTTGCCCTCGAGATACTTGCCGACGTTCACGGCGCGCGCCAGCGACAAAACGTCGTTGCTGGCTTCGTCGCCCACGCTGTCGGTGTAGCCGACGATGCGAACCAGCAGGTGCGACAGCGGCTTGCCTTCGAGCTCGGCAGCGAACTCGTCGAGCACCGGCCGCATGCCGGGTTTGACCTCGGCACGCTCGGGGTCGAAAGAAAATTCGCTCGGCACGTTCACCTGCAACTGGTTGTCGCCGGTGCGCAGCACGGAAATGCCGCTTCCCTCTGCGCCTCGTTCGAGCGCGACGCGTTTGGCCTCCATCGAGCGCGACCAGACGTGCACGGGCTTCGCAGGCGACGGGCCGGCGCCATCGGCCACCGCAGCGGCACCGGGCTCGAAGCCGGCGCAGCCGGCCACGCACAGCAGCGCGGCGAGCAGCGCCGGCGCTATCGTTCTAGCCCACATTTCGGCCGGTGATCAGTTGGTACACGACCGCGATCACGGCAACGACCAGCAGAATGTGGAGCAGGCCCCCGGCGGTGAACGCGGTCACCATGCCGAGCAGCCAAAGAATCAGAAGAATCACAGCAACGGTGTAGATCACGATCGGTCTCCGGTGGACAGGGCGAATGCGGGCTGCGTTCGCTTGTGAACCAGAGCTTCCGGCGCGGCGCATCGGCCCGGAATCGGCGAAACCGCCGCGTGGCTGTAGGCGCACTCCCACCCGTGTCTACGGCGCCGCTTGTCGCTGGTATTGAGCGCCGGCGCCGGGCACCACCTGCAGCACCTGCCACGACAAACGTGCCTGCGCCGCCAGCACCAGCGCGGCCGCGGCGGGAACGGCGAAGTACAGCCACTCGGCCTGCGGCCACCAGCGCCGCAGGTACATCGCCAGCAGCAGCGGCGCCAGCACCAGCCCGAGCCGGCCGAGCAGGCTGGCGCTGCCGCCGAGCACCGCGGCGCCGGTGGCCAGGAACACGGCCGAGGCCACGAAGATCAGCGTGAACAGGGTCTCGAAGATCGGCTCCGCGGCGCCGGCATTCCAGACACCGGCGCGGTAGGGCAGCCAGGCCAGGCAGGCGAGTGCGAGCGCGCCGGCGAGCCCACGTGCACGAGCGGCGCCGCCACCGTCACCGGCCATGTCGGCCGCGGGTTTGATGAAGGGCAACAAGGCCAGGCACAGCACACCCGTGATCGCGTCGATCAGCAGTGTTTTCGGATAACCCAGCGCTTCGATCGCGATGCCCTGCCAGGTGGCCGAGTACGCGATGGCCAGGTTCATCATCGCCATGTAGGCGGTGAACTGCGTGGCCGCCACGGCCGGGTTGGTCACGTCCATCAACAGCGCCGAGCGGGTGCCGTACATCAGGCCTTGCGCCACCGCGTACAGCAGCGTCGCGACCCACACGGCGGTGACGAGCGCGGGCGTGGCCACGCGCTTGACCACATCGGCCGCGCTCGTCGGCATGATCCAGTTCTGCTCGGTCAGCACGCCCATCATGTAGAGCACCGGCAGGCTCATCAGCGCCATGTAGACGAAGAGAGTGCGGCGCCGGCCCCAGCGGTCGGACAGGTAACCGCCGATCACCATGCACGACGCGGCGATCACCTGCGACCACACGCTGAGCCAGGCGACGCTGTCGTCGCTCATGCCGACCTCGATCGACAGGTTCGACTGCAGCGCCAGCCCCAGGCTCATGGCCCCGGCCGGCAGCAGCGAGAAGAACACGCCGGCAAACGCGCCGCGCGTGCCGAGGAAACTGCGGAAGGCTTCCATCGAGAACTGCTTCATCTCGCGCACTGCCGACGCCAGGCCGGCAACGCGTCGATCGGCCAGCGGCGTGGCCGCTTCGCGCAGCGGCAGCACGATGAAGACCGTGACCAAAGCGATGCAGGCCGCCACGAAAACGAAGCCGCCTTTGAGCCCGATGACCGGCATCAGGAAAAGCACGCCCGCGCCACCCACCGCGCTGCCGATCGCCGCACCGCCGAACATCACGCCGTTGGCCAGTCCGCGCTCGTCTTCGTGCAGCGTGTTGACGGCGAGCGCGTCGATCGCCACGTCCTGCATCGCGCCAAAGCTGTTGTGCACCAGCAGCACGCCGGTGAACACGCCGAGCTGGGCCGGCAGGTCCAGCCCCATGCAGGCGAGCAGCGTCACGATCATCATGATCTGCGTGCCGAGGATCCAGCCCCGGCGCCGGCCCAGGCGCTCCGACGTGAACACGTCGATGAACGGCCCGAAGGCCCATTTGAACGCCCAGGGCAGATAGAACGACCCGACGAAGGCGCCGATCTCGGCCGGGCCCACGTCCTGCCGTCGCAACTGCGCGGCCACCGCGGTGGCGGCGAAACCGAGCGGGATGCCTTCGGTGACGTAGAGAAAGAAGAAGGCCGTCAGGCGGCCGAAGCGGGTGGCGAGGAGGTTGGGCAGGCGCATGCGCGGAGTTTCGCAGACAGAGCGGGTCGGACAGCACAGCCGCCGTGGGCGCCGGCCTGCGAGGAGGTCGGTGTCAGGCCCGGCCCCAGAGTGGCTCGATCAGCAGCACAAGCGCGGCACCGTCCGACGCCAACATCTCTTCCCGGCTGAGCAGGGGCCGAAGCTGCCGCGCTGCGGAAAACGCCTCGTGCGCCTCGGCGCTGCGACCCAGCGACTGGAGCACGCCGGCCTGAAGCACACGCGACAGGTGGAGCCGGGTGTCACGTGCCGCACTGGTGCGGGCTTCGTGCAAGGCCTCTTCCGCACGCCCGTCGCGCAGCAGCGTCAGGCCGAGAAACCAGCCCCAGAAGCCGAGGCGCCGGTCGCGCGGGCTGATGCGCATGCCAGAGCGCACTTTTTCGATGCCCGAGGCCCGATCACCCTGCAGCGCCAGCGTTGCACCCAGGGCCACATGGGCTTGTGCATTGCTGGGATCGAGCGCCAGTACACGCTCCAGGATCTCCACTGCACGATCCTGCTGCCCAAGGTCGGCCAGCGCGCAGCCGGCGTAGCCGAGCACCTGCGAGTCGCCATCGTGCTGCGCCAGCGCGTGTTCCGCGGCTTCGAGGGCGTCGGCCGAAAGAGCGTCCGAAGCCTCGATGATCCCGATGTTCAAGGCCAGCGCCCTGAGCAGCGCGAAGTGCGCGCGTCCCAGCCCGAAAGGAGGGTTCAGCGCGAGCGCGGACTGAAGTTGCGCGCGCGCTTCGCGCAGTGCTTCTTCGGTCCACCCCTTGCTGGCGATGGCCGCCACCGCCTGGTGGAAGTGGCCGCAGGCGTCGACGTTGTCCGGGCGCTGGCGTCGAATCAACGAAATCTCGAACGGTGAACGGCAGCACCGCGATGGAAGGCCCGTCGGGCTGTGCCGGTGCATGGCGCAGGCCGCCCGGCGACGGCACGATCACCTCGTCGGCATCGAGCGGCAGCGCGAACCGGTAGCCGCGCCCCGGCACGGCGACGATCGCCTCGGCACCGAGCGCCTTGCGCAGCGCCGCGACTTGCTGGCGCACGTTGTTCTCCTCGACCACGAGGCCGGGCCAGACCAGGTCGAACACTTAGGCGCTGCCGACCACACGCTCGCGCCGCTCGATCAGCGCCAGCAGCATGTCGAAGGCACGCGCACCAGCGGCGTGGCGTGGCCATCGACCAGCAGGCGGCGTTGCTGCCGGGGTGGCGCCGCTCCCTCTCCTCAAGTCCTAGTTGAGGCGCAGTGCACCCGCACCGAAGATGCCGATCAACCCGATCGCGATCAGGTAGATGGCCACGATGAAGTTCAGCAGGCGGGGCACGACCAGAATCAGGATTCCGGCCAGCAGGGAGATGAGTGGCGTCAGGCCGAGGTGGATGTTCATGCTGTTTTCCATGCGGCAAGGCCGCTCTTTGAAGTCGTGGGCCCGACGCGGTCGGACGGCGTGGGCGACATGGTGCACCATCGTCGCCGAAGCGTGCTCTCAGTCCCGCACCGCTGACGTAAGACGCGCGTCGTGTCGGCGGCGCAGATCGGCGGGTGACGAGGTAGGACGCGGCGCCGGCCGGGCGCCGTCAGGTCCGGTCGGGCCGCCGAGCTGGGCCACCGGACGCCGGCGCACGCGCCGACACGACGACGAATTCGCCGGGCACGCGGTAGGCCTCGCCGTTGCGCCACGGCGCGATCGACTCGATGTAGCGCCGGCGCACCCGCTCGCGCACCGCGGCGTCGAAGCGCGACCAGGCCAAGGCCACCGGGCCGCCGGCGAACGCGGCCTCGCAGGCTTCGTTGGCGTTGGCGTAGTCCAGCGTGGTCGCAATGCGCTGGCTCTGGACAGACTCGAAGCCCGCGCCGGCGCACGCACGCGCCAGCGTGTCGCCCTTCCCGAGGCGAAAGAACAGCGGGCAGACCTCGCTGGCCACTTCGGCCTGCACGATGCCGAACACCGACGCCCAGCCGCAGTGCGCGCGTTCGCCCCAGACCGCGCTGACCATGCGCCCGCCGGGCCGCAGGGCGCGGCGCATCTCGCGCAGCGCGCCCTCGGGCTCGGGCAGGTACATCAGGCCGAGCGCGCACAGCGCCACGTCGAAGCCCGCATCGGCGCATTCCAGGCGTTCGGCGTCCATGCGTGCGAAGTGGGCGTTAGGCACCCGCGCCTCGCGCGCCCGTCGCGTGGCGGCGGCCACCATCTCGCCCGACAGATCGACGCCGACGACAGCCCCGGTCGGTCCGCCAGCCTCTTGTGCCGCAGCAACGCGCCGCTGGCGCGCATCGCCGAAGACGTGGGCTACCAGACCGACACCGCGTTCAGCCGCGCGTTCAGGCGCGAGTACGGCGCACCGCCGGCAACGTGGCGGCGCAGCCAGACGGCCGGCCCGGCCGCGCCGCGCTCCACCTTCGGCTGAGGGTCAGCGGCCCTCGCGGCCGCCGCTCATTCGTCGGCGGCCCATTCCACGGCGGCGCCGAGCGCGTTCAGGTTGTCGACGAACCGCGGGTGCGCGCGCCGGATCGGCAGCGCGTTCAGGATCGTCGAGCGCCCGTCGATGCTCGCGGCCAGCATGAACAGCGCGATCGCCACGCGGATGATGTAAGGGCTTTCCACCGTGGCCGGCATCAGCGGCTTGCCACCATAGACGATGAGGCGGTGCGGGTCGCACAGCACGGCGTGCGCGCCGAACTTGCCGAGCTCCGAGCTCCAGCCCAGCGCTCCTTCGTAGACCTTGTTCCAGTACATCACCGAGCCTTCGGCGCGCACGCCGAGCGCCACGAAGATCGGCAGCAGGTCGGCCGGCACGTAGGGCCAGGGCGCGGCCTCGATCTTCTGCAGGATGTTGGGCGTGAAGGTCGGCCGCATCTTCAGCGGCCCGCTCACGTGCGCGCAGCTGAAGCCGCCGCGGTGTTCCAGCGTGACGCCGAACTTCGCGAAGCTGCGGTCGAGCAGCGGGAACTGCGCCGACGCGCCGTTTTGCACCACCACGTCGCCGCCGGTGATCGCGCTCAGTGCGAGGAAGGTCGCGACTTCGTGGAAATCGTCGTCGAAGCTGTACTCGGCGCCGCCGAGCGCGTCGACCCCGTCGACCTGCAGCTGCGAGCTGCCGTTGCCCTTGATGCGCGTGCCCATCAATCCGAGGAAGGTGCAGAACTCCTGCACGTGCGGCTCGCAGGCGGCGTTGACGAGCCGCGAGCGGCCGCGCGCCAGGGCGGCGCAGAGCACGAAGTTCTCGGTGGTCGTGACCGAGGCGTAGTCCAGCCAATGATCGCTGGCCGCGAAGCGCCGCGGCGCGCTGATCGTCACCGCACCGGGCTCGATCAACACCTCGGCGCCGAAAGCGCGGAAGGCCTCGATGTGCGGGTCGATCTCGCGCACGCCGAGCGTGCAGCCGGTCACATCGTCTTCGAGCCGGACGCGGCCGAAGCGGTGCAGCAGCGCCGGCACCAGCATGATCGACGAGCGCATGCCGGCGGGCAGGCCCGGCGCACAGGTGTCGCGCTCGCTGGCGTGCTGCAGCTTCAGCGTGCCGCTTGCGAAGTCCATCTCGACCGACGAGCCGAGTTCGCGGAAGAATCCGAGCAGCTTGCGCACGTCGGTGATGTCGGGCACGCGGTGCAGCACGACCGGCTCGTCGGTCAGCAGGCTGGCGCACAACACCGGCAGCACCGCGTTCTTGTTGGCCGACGGGGCCACGGTGCCCCGCAACGGGCGACCGCCGTGCACGATCAGGTGGCTCATGGAAACAGACCGGAAGTGAAGGTGCGTGCACTCTGCTTCGCCGCGGTGAACCCGGTATGAAGTGTGTGAAGGCAGCGTGAAGTGGCGGCCTTTCCGTCGTACGCTTGCGCTCCCAAGAACGAGCCGGCTTGCACCGGCCCCACCGCGAGCGTGAACCCCTACCGCGCCTTCATCTCCTACAGCCATGGCAGCGACACAGTGCTGGCGGCCGCGCTGCAGCGCGCGCTCGAGCGTGTCGCCAAGCCGTGGTTCAGGCGCTCGGCGGTGCGGATCTTTCGCGACCAGACCAGCCTGTCGGCCAGCCCCGAGCTGTGGGCCGAGATCGAGAAGAATCTCGCGCGCTGCGACCACTTCATCCTGATGGCTTCGGTCGACGCGGCGGCCTCGCGCTGGGTCAATCTTGAAGTGCAGTGGTGGCTCACGCACCGCACGTTGGCCAAGCTGCTGATCGTGGTAACCGACGGCGAGATCGAACGCGCCAGCGACGGCAACGACTTCGACTGGGCGCGCAGCACCTGCCTGCCCGAAGCACTGCGTGGCCAGTTCAAGAACGAGCCGCTGTGGGTCGACATGCGCTCGCCGACCGCCGGCGAGCGGCTGGCACCGAAAAGCGCGCGTTTTCGCGACGCGGTGCTGACGCTCGCCGCACCGCTGCACGGCCGCTCCAAGGACGAGCTCGACAGCGCCGACCTGCGCGAGCACCGCCGCCTGAAGCTGGCGGCCACGGCGGCCGCAGCGGTGGTGGCGGTGTCGGCCGGCAGCGCGTGGTGGTCGTACGGCAGCGCGCGCCAGCAGGCACAGCGTGCCGACGGCAACTGGCGCGAGGCGCAGTCGCGCCGGCTCGCGGCCTTGTCGCTGGAAACCTTGCGGAGCGACAAGAACATCAACGAGGCGATCCAGCTCGCGGTGCTGGCGTGGCGGCTCGACCCGACGCAGGAGTCGCAAGCCGCCCTGCGCGAGATGGAGCGCGCTTCGGCCGACGTGGCGCGCATCCTCGGCCACCACACCGGCCGGGTCGTGGCGCTCGCGTTCAGCCCCGACTCGGCGCAGCTCGCCAGCATGGGCGAAGACGGCTCGATCCTGCTCTGGTCCACCGCGGCGCTGGACGCCGCGCCGCGCCTGCTGGCCGGCGGCCTGAACGGCCGCAGCGCGCTGATCAACGGCTACGGCCTGCAATTCGGCGCGCAGGGAAAGCGGCTGCTGGCGTGGGGCTCGAACGGCGCCGCCGAGGTCTGGGACCTGGCACGCGGCGAGCGCAGCGCGACGCTGCCGGCACCGGAAAAGAAGCAGTACGTCAGCGCGGTCGGATTCAGCGCCAACGGGTCACTGATCGCCTACGTCGCCGACGGGCAACTGCAGGTCTGGAACGTGGCGCAGCGGCAGGCCGTCGCGGTGCCAAAAGCGCTGGCGGCGGCGAGCACGCTGGCGCTGCACTTCGGCGCCGACGGGAGCTTGTCGCTGATGCAGCGCCTGGACCGTGCCTTTCGGTTCGCGACCTGGAAGGTGGCCGCCGGCAGCGTGGCGCTCGGCCCGCCGACCCGGCCCGACTATTCGGGCGTGGGGCGCGGGCGCGGCTGCTTTGCGCCCGATGGACGCTCGTTCGCGCTCGCGCTCAGCGGGCGCTTCGGTCTGTGGCAAGTCGACCCGACCCTGGCCCTGCGCCGCTTCGACACGCCGGCCGACGCACCCGGCGACTACGATGGCCGTCTGGCCTGCGCGGTCGACGACAGCTCGGCCCTGATCGCTGCGAACAGCGGCAGCGGCAACGGCTGGCGCTGGCAGCAATGGAAGCCGGGCAACCCATGGGCCTTGCAGGCCAGCGGCGAGCTGCACGGCGACAGCCCGGCCTGGAGCGCCGACCACCGCTGGCTTGCGACCGTGTTGAAAGACAAGGTCGTCGTGACAGCGTTGCAGCCCCGGCCCGACGAACGCACTTCGGTGTCGCTGAGCGCCCGCTGCCGCACGAACGACTACGAAGGCGACGACGCGTGCTGGCGTTCGCTGTGCAGAAAGGTCGCGCCTTCGCTGCGCGAGGACAAACTGCGATCGCTGTTCGGCATCCGCGACTACGAGGTGTTCTATGAAACCTTCAAGTCGCGCATCGACGCGTCGCTGTGCGGGCCGGGTTGAGCCGCGTCGGGCCGCGCTTTCACGATGAACCCGAAAGACCACCGAATGAACGAAGTGCACGACCTGATCGATCGGCTCGGGCTGGCCAGGCACCCCGAAGGGGGTTGGTACCGCGAGACCTGGCGTGCCCCTGCGGTCGGCGCGCAGCGCAGCGCGGGCACGGCGATCCTGTTCCTGCTCGAAGCCGGCGAGCGTTCGCATTGGCACCGCATCGACGCCACCGAGTTGTGGTTGTTCCAGGCGGGTGACGCCTTGAACCTGTCCACCGCCGACGCGGGCGTGGTGAGCTCGGTGCGCCTGGGCGCCGACATCGGCGCAGGCGACCAACCGCAGCACGTGGTGAAGCCGGGTCAGTGGCAATCGGCGCAGGCCGGTGCCGGCTGGTGCCTGGTGGCCTGCGTCGTCGTGCCGGCGTTCAGCTTCGACAGCTTCGAACTCGCGGCGGCGGGGTGGGAGCCTGGCCAGCGCTGACGCTGCCGGAGTTCTTCGGCGCGCCCGGCGGCGGGTTTCAGAACGATTCAGGTCGGTTTCAGTTCGCCAAAGGACTGAAGCGGCGTGCGCGGGCGACAGTACAGCCATCGACAACGCACTGCCCACCCCCCAAGGAGCCCACCATGAACACCCCCCTGAACCACCGCCTCGCCGCCGCCATCGCTTCGGTCGCGATCACCTTCGTGCTGTTCTCCGCCGTCGCCGGCCAGGCCGAGCCGCCGGTCGCCGGTTCGCTGCTGGCGCAGACCGCCAGCCCGGTCGTTCGCTGAGCGCGCGGCGGCCGCACCCGCCTGTAGACTGCGCGCGATCATCGGTGGCCGCACCGTTCTGTCGAGCAAGGTCCATTCACGCAGCCCATGCCTGGTCCGAAGAAGAGTCAGACGCCGAAGACGCCCGCGCGGGTTGCCACGGCCATCGCGCACGTCGCCGAACTGGCTGCGGCAGGCCGGCGTTCCGAAGCGATTGCGCAAGCGAGCGTGGCCTTGACCGAGACCTCGCTGCCGGTTGCCGCGCGACTCGATCTGCTCGAGTTGCGCATCGACAGCCTGATTGCCAGCGCCGAACTGATCCGCGCCGCGGCCGACGCCGACTCGATGCTCGCACTGACCCGCAAATCCCGCGGTTCCGCCGCGCAAGCGCAGGCGCTCCACAACCTGGCCCGCGTGCAACTTCGCCGAGGCAGCAGCGCCGACGCCCGGGGCACGGTGTCGGCCGCGCTGGCGGCCGCGCGGCGCAGCGGCGATCCGGCGCTGGAGGCGGCCTGCCTGACCCGCCACGCGGAAGTGCTGACCCGCTCTCGGCGCGGTGACTACGACATCGCGGCCGACAGCGCGGCGCGCGCGGTCGCGCTGCTCGACACGCTGGGGCGGCCGCGCGAAAGAGGCCAGGCGCTTTGCGAGCTGTCGCTGGCGCTCTCGCGGCTCGGGCGCGCGGCCGAGTCCGAGGCCGCCGCGCAGCAGGCGCTCGCGCTGGCGCAGCGCAGTGGCGACCGGCTGGGCCAGGCGAACGCACTGAATGCGTTCGCCGACGACGACCTGGCGCTGCGGATGCGGCGGCTCGCCCAGGCGCGCGACTGCTTCGAGGCGGCCGGGCACGTGCTCGGCGAGATCGTGGTCGTCACCAACCTCGCCAACGCCTGCTCCGCGCTCGGCCTGCAGCGCCGCGCGATTCGCCTGTACCACGCCGGCATCGACACGGCGCAACGCATCGGAGCGAACGGCACGGAGCGTTTGCTGCGCTGGAACCTCACGCTGGCCGAGGCCGAGCGCGGCGATCTCGATGCGGCGCAGATGGCGCTGGCACAACGGTTCGCGCACGATGAACGCGACGGCATCGTGATGACGGCGGGGTTCCGTGACTACATCGTGGGCCACCTCGCCACCTTGGCCGGCCAAGCCACCGAAGGCTTGCGGCTGCTCCAGCGCGCATTGCGCGACCGCCAGCTCAGCGACGCGCCGACCCGCATGCTGTTCTCGATGGCTGCCGGCTGGGCCGCCCTGTCTGCCGGCCGGCCGGCCGCCGCGCTGACGCACACCCGACGCGCGGTGGCGCTGCACCGCGGCATCGGCCTCAAGCCGCTGGTCGAGATGGAAGTCAGCGAGGTCTGGTGGCGCCACTGCGAAGCCCTGCGTGCCAACGGGCGCGAAGACGAGGCCGACAATGCGCTGGCCCGGGCCTACCGTTTTGTGTGCGACCGCGTGGCAAGCGTCAGCGACGATGGCCTGCGGCGCAACTTCCTGAACAAGTCGCGCACGGTGCGACCGATCGTGCTTGCCTGGCTCGCCCACGCGCGGCAGCAAAGCTTGCCGCGCGCGCAGGCCGAGGCCCATCTCGCGGGCACGGCCGACTTCCGCCAACCCTTCGAGCGCCTGGTCGACACCGGCCTGCGCCTGAACGAGTTGCGCAGCACCGACGAACTGCACGAGTTTCTGATCGACGAAGCGACCGAACTCAGCGGCGCCGAGCGTGTTCTGCTGGTGCTGGAAGCGCCCGAAGGCTGGCAACTCGCCGGCGCGCTCGTGCCGCGCGGTGAAGACGAACAGGCGCTGCTGCAGGCGGTGACGCCATGGCTCGAAGAAGCGCGTCGCACGCGCACCGCGAGCCTGCGCGTGGGTCCCGAAGGTGCCGAGGCGATCGATCAGCGCTCGTGCCTGATCGCGCCGCTGATCGCGCAGCAAGAACTGGTCGGCTACCTCTACGCCGACATCGAAGGCGCGTTCGGCCGCTTCGCCGAGACCGACCGCGACCTGCTCGCGATGCTCGCGAGCCAGGCCGCCGTGGCGCTGGCCAACCTGCGTTTCGCCGAGGGGCTGGAGCGCAAGGTCGTGGAGCGCACGGCGCAGCTGCAGGCCTCGACGGCGCAGGCCGAGCAGCGCGCCGACGAGCTGGCGCTGATCAACAGCATCCAGCAGGGCATGGCCGCCCGGCTGGAGTTCCAGGCCATCGTCGACCTCGTCGGCGACCAGCTTCGCGAGGTGCTGAAGACCGACGACATCGCGATCAGCTGGATCG
>JANYFX010000351.1 GCA_025359585.1 Rhizobacter sp.
GCAGCGCGGCCAGGCGCAGGCGCTCTTCGTCGATCCAGTCGTCGTAAAAGCCCGGCAGCAGCTCACCGCGGTAAAGCGTGCGCGCCGCAGCGTGCTGGCCCGCCCGCGCGAGGCGTTCGAAGCGGATCGCATCGCAGCCCAAGCTGCCGGGCACCACCCGCACGCTGACACGGTCGGCCAGCAGCACCGGCTGCGGCGGCACGCGCCCGGCCGGTTCGAGCACGCCCTTCAAGGTCGACAAGGCCTGGCGCAGGCGGTTGCGCCCAATGCCGAGCGCGACGCCGGGCCACAGCAACTCGACCAGCTCTTCGCGCGCGTGGGCGCGCTCCGGCGCGAGCGCCAGGCGCGCCAGCAAGGCAGTGACAGCTCGGCTCGGCAGGCGTGTGATGTGTTGCGTGCCATCGCGCAGGTCGAGCCCGCCGAGCAGGCCCACGTTCCAGAGCGCCGGCGTTTCGGCGTCTGCCAAGGGGCGGCTTTCGGGGCGCGCCGACGTGTCGGGCACGGCCTGCGGAAATGCGGTGTTCATCGGCTCCAGGCGCTGCGCCCGAAGAGGCGCGTCGTGATTCTAGGGACGCGCTGCGGGCGCAGCATCCCTGAAACCGGGGCCGCTGCCGGCGCCGCCGCGATCAACCGGCCAGCAAGGTGGCTAACTCCGCAGCCGAGCGCACACCCAGTTTGGCGAAAACCCGCGCGCGATGGACCTCGACGGTGCGAACCGAGACATGCAGTTCGTCGGCCACGACCTTGTTGAGCTTGCCGGCGGCCACGCGCAGCATCACCTCGTGTTTGCGCTCGGTCAGGCTCGACAGGCGCGCGCTGCGCTCTTCGCTGCGGGCGTTGGTCTGGTGCATCGCAGCATCGACCGCGAGCGCCTGTTCGACGCGGTCGGCGAGCGCGTTGTCGCTGTACGGTTTTTCGAGGAAGTCGAAGGCACCGTTCTTCAACGCGTCGACCGCCATCGGAATGTCGCCGTGCGCGCTCAGGAACAGCACCGGGTTGCGCAGCCGCCGTGTCACGAGCTCGTCGAACACGCGCAGGCCCGACATCGGCTCCATGCGGATGTCGAGCAGGAACACGCCGGTCAGCGGCCGTGGCGTGGTGTCGATCGCGGCCAGCAGTGCCGGGCCGCTGGCGGTCACGGGCCGATCGACCGGCAAGGTCAGCGAGAACCAGGCACCGCCGCCGGGCGCTTCGATCGCGTCGAGTGCGCCGTGGTGGGCTTCGATGATCGAGCGGCAGATCGCCAGGCCCATGCCCATGCCTTCGGTCTTGGTCGAGTAGAACGGCGCGCACAGTGCTTCGATGCAGCGGGCGCGCTCGGGCGTTTCGGGCTGCTCGGCGAGCGCGTCGCCGGCGTTGCGCACGAGGTTGATGATCACCTGCTCGATCAATACCGGGTCGGCCACCGCCAGCGGCAGCTGCGGTTCGAGCACAAGCGTGAGCTGCACGTGCTGGCGCGCCAGGTCGCGCCGCAACAGCGCCACGCCGCCTTCGACAACGGCGTTCAGCGAGCACGGTTCGAGCTGCGGTTCGCGCCGCGTCATGAACTGGCGGATGCGCTGCACGATGCGCCCGGCGTGCGCGGCCTGTTCGCCCAGCCGTTGCATTGCGCGCTCGACCACCGGGTCGAGCGGCCGGCCCGCTGCGTGGGCGCGACGAGTTCGATCATCCTCATCATGGCGCCGATCCTGTTCCCGGTGGCCGTGAAGCTGGGCATCGACCCGATCCACTTCGGCATCCTGATCGTCGTCAACATGGAGGTCGGCATGTGCCACCCGCCGGTCGGGTTGAACCTGTACGTGGCCTCGGGCATCACGAAGATGGGCATCAGCGAACTCACGGTCGCGGTGTGGCCGTGGCTGCTGACGATGCTCGTGTTCCTCGGCCTCGTCACCTACTGGCCGGCAATGTCGCTGTGGTTGCCGCACCTGCTGATGAAGTGATGTCGGTCAGCGTCGCCAGCACACCGCGCTGTTTCAGCGACAGCGTGTGTGCCGCGACCGCCGCGACGAAGCGCGGCTCGTTGCCCAGGTCGGCGAAGACCGGGGCGAATGACGTGAACAGCGCGACACCTTCGCTCACCGAGCCTGCCTTCTCCGCACGCGCGAGTTGTTCGGCGAGCGCTGCGGCCATCGGGTCCTGGATCGCATAAGAGGCGCCGAGTTCGTCCACGCCGCGCAGGTAGTGAAGCCACGCGGCCACGGCGAGTGCGAGGTGATCGATCGGTGCGTTGGCCGAGAGCCGGTCGCGCACCGTGCCGAGCAGGCGCTGTGGCAGCTTCTGCGAACCGTCCATCGCGATCTGCGCGGTCTGGTGTTGCAGCGCGGGGTTGGCGAAGCGCTGCAGCAGGCGTGCGCGGTAGTCGTTCAGGTCGAGGCCTTGCAACGCGGGCAGCGTCGGTGCGATCTCGTCGCGAAGCAAGGCGTCGAGGTACGCGCGCAATGCCGGGTCAGCGATGGCGCGGTCCACGGTGCGCCAGCCCGCCATCGCGCCGAGATAAGCAAGCGCCGAATGGCTGCCGTTGACCATGCGCAGCTTCAGGCGCTCGAAGGGTTCGGCCTGTTCGACGAAACGAGCGCCGCCTTCGTTCCACGCGGGTCGACCGCTGACGAAGCGGTCTTCGACGACCCATTCGAGGAAGGGCTCGCCGATCACCGGCCACGCGTCTAGCTGGCCGAGGCGCTTGGAGACCTGTTCGCGGTCGGCGTCGGTCGTGCGCGGCACGATGCGGTCGACCATCGAGTTCGGGAAGCTGCAATAGGTGGCGATCCACTCGCGCAGCGTCGGGTCGAGTTGTTCGGCGAACGCGAGCACGAGGCCGCGCAGCGTGTCGCCGTTGGCGGGCAGGTTGTCGCACGACAGCAGCGTGATCGGCGGCAGCGCATGTTGCCGCCGCAGTTGCAGCGCGTGCACGATGAAGCCGATGGCGGTGCGTGGTGCGTTCGGGTTGCCAAGGTCGTGCACGATTTCGGCATCGTCGAGCCGCAGCGCACCCGTCGCCGGATGATGGTGGTAACCCTTCTCGGTGACGGTCAGGCTGACGATGCGTGTGTGAGCGTGCGCGATGCGTTCGAGCACGGCGTTCGGGTCTTCGGGTGCGACCAGCACGTCGAGCAGGTTGCCCACGACCTGCAGCGTTTCGCCCGCCGTGCCGTCGGCTGCCGCATCGCGGATCGCGAGTGTGTACAGGCCACCCTGCGGCATCAGCGCATCGCGCGTGTCGGCCTGTCGCAGCGAGACGCCGACCGTGCCCCAGCGCAAGTCGCCGCTCGCATGCAGTGCCGCTTCGTTGACGACCGCGAGGTGCGCGCGCTGGAACGCACCGACACCGATGTGCACGATGCCGGCCTGCAAGGCCGCACGCTCGTAGCGTGGCCGCGCCACGTCGGCGGGCAGTGCCGCGAGCCGGCTCAGGTGCAAGCGGTCCATCGCGCTCACCAGTTCCAGAGCGTGCCGTCGTGCTGCAGCCGGTTCACCGGCAAGTACGCGCGCTGGTACGGGTACTTCGCGGCCAGCGCTTCGTCGATCGTGACGCCGTGGCCTGCCACGTCGCCGGGGTAGAGCATGCCGTCATTGAAGGTGTAGGCGTGCGGGAACACCGCGTCGGTCTCGTCGGTGTGGCGCATGTACTCCTGAATGCCGAAGTTCGGCACCCACAGGTCGAAGTGCAGGGCCGCGCCCATGCACACCGGGCTCAGGTCGGTCGCGCCATGGAAGCCGGTGCGCACCTGGTACAGCGACGCGAGGTCGGCGATGCGCCGCAGGTGCGTGATGCCACCGGCGTGCACGACGGTCGCGCGGATGTAGTCGATCAGCTGGTTCTCGATCAGCGCCTTGCAGTCCCAGATCGTGTTGAAGATCTCGCCGACCGCGAGCGGCGTGGTCGTGTGCTGGCGGATCAGCTTGAACGCGTCCTGGTCTTCGGCCGGCGTGGCGTCTTCCATCCAGAACAGGTTGAAGGGTTCGAGCGACTTGCCCAGGCGCCCGGCCTCGATGGGCGTGAGGCGG
>JANYFX010000390.1 GCA_025359585.1 Rhizobacter sp.
GACGACCCAGGCAACCAGCAAGCCGATCCACCGGCGCCGCCACATGCTGTGCAGCGTGCCGAAGACCTGGGCGATCAATTCATTCATGACACCAACCCCGCGCCCGAGCCGACACCCGACTCACTCCCCTGGTTCCGGACCGCATCAGCAAAATCCACCGTTCTAGAACCATCCCTGGGGGATGATCAACACGTCACCGGGGCGCACATCGACATTGGCGGAAATGTCACCGCGTTTGATGAGGTCCTTGATGCGCACGCTGTACTGCTTGCCCTTTTCCTTGCCGCGCACGAGGACCGCACCGTTGCCGTCGGCAAAGTCGGTCAGGCCACCGACCTGGATCATCACGTCGAGCAGGGTCATGTTCTGGCGATAAGGAATGGCCTGCGGACGCGTGGCTTCACCCACGATGCGGATCTGCTCGCTCGCAGCACCCACGAACGCCGTCACCACGACGGTCACGACGGGGTCTCGCGAGTACTTGCTGAGCGCCTTCTCGAGGTCGCGGGCAAGATCGGTCGGGTTGCGGCCGATCGCCGGCAGGTCTTCGACAAGTGGCGTCGAGATGAAGCCGTCCGGACGAACCGGCACTGAAAGCGACAACTCCGGATTGCGCCAGACGATGATGTTCACGGTGTCGAGCGGGCCGATCAGATACCGGTACTCGGGCGTGGCCGCAGAGACCGGAGCCGGCGGATAGCTGACCGAACCGCAGGCCGCGAGCGCAACGGTCACGGCAAACGTCAGCATGCGAGCCAGGTGCTTGACTGCAGCATTGAGATCAATCGACGGTGCCATCGGAACCCTCCGGTGTTGTTCAGGTGAACGATCCAAGCGAGGCCGACAAGGGCAGCCACTGCTTAGCCTCGAATTCTTGCGCATGAAACTGCCGGTATCGCGAAAACCCACGGCACTACCGCACAACTTGTCGACATCAGAGCGGGCGAACCACTGCCGATGTCTTTGCGACTCGGACGAGAGCATACGCGCGATTTACCTGCTGCCGGCGGCCCCAAACAGGGGGGATGAAGGACACGCCTTCGTGCGAAGTCTCGCACAAACGTCTGAGCCCGATGAGGCGCTGCGACGACCGCTCCGGCGTCGGGGTTCGGGGCGCCCGCCGAGGGGCTTGACATCAAGGCAAGTGCTCCCGGTTGCGACACGGATGCGTCGACAGGCACGAGAATGCAAGGACTCATGCACACGTTCACGCGCCAACTTTCACAGCGCACCGCGAATCGATGACCGAATCGAGCGGTTCTGAGCGCAAGGCCAGGCGCCTGTTGTTCGCGGCGATCTCGATCGCCGCCCTGGCCTGGAATCTTTGGCTCGCGGCTCAGCATCCGCTGTGGCCTGGCTTCGTGCTGGCGGCCTCCTGTGCATGGGTCGTGACCGCAGCGATGTACCCCACGATCTGGCTCGTCGTGCTGCCGGCGGCCCTGCCGGCGCTCAACCTCGCGCCGTGGACCGGGTGGCTGGTCTTCGACGAATTCGACCTTCTGGTGGCCGGTGCGGTGGCAGGCGAATTTGCCCGACTCGCTTGCGAGAAGCGGCCAAGCGCTCGCGCATCTGCGCCCCGGCCCGGAGACGCCAGGTCACAGCGCTTCGGGACCGCAATGCTCATCACGCTCGGCGGCCTGGCCTTGACCAGCCTTTGGCCCGGCCTCGTCAGCGCGGGCGGGTCACCGTCCGGGCTGTTTCAGGGCTACACCGAAGCATTGAACAGCGTGCGGATCGTCAAGCCCTTGGCCTATGCGCTGCTGCTGCTGCCACTCGTGCGGCACGCCCTGTGCGACATTGATTCAAGCGCCCTTGCGGTCCGGCGGCTGAGCATCGGCATGTTGTTCGGCCTGAGCATCGTGATGCTCGCGGCGCTCTGGGAACGGGCGGCCAACCCGGGCCTGTTGAACTTTTCGAGCCCTTACCGCACGGTGGCGCTCTTCTGGGAAATGCATGTCGGCGGCGCAGCGATCGATGGCTACCTCGCGATGGCGACGCCGTTCGTGGCCTGGGCACTGTGGTCGTCGAGATCCCTGGTGCGATGGTGCGCTGCTGCAATGCTCGCGCTGCTCGTCGAGTACGCCTGCCTCACAACCTTCTCGCGCGGAGTCTATCTTGCTGTCGTCGGCCCGCTCGTGCTGCTCGCTGCGTACCTCTGGTGGCAAGCGCCTGCGCGAAACCTTGGCCGGCCGGCGTTTCGCGCCCCCGTGGCCTGCGCATGGGCGCTGCTGGTGGCGATGGTTCTGCAGGCGACTCTGGTGCTGGGCTCGGACTCGTTCATGCTGGGCCGCATCGGCAGCACCGAACGTGATCTGCGCAGCCGACTCGCACATTGGCAACACGGCCTGGGCCTGCTGCAAACCCCCGGCGAATGGGTGCTCGGAAAGGGTCTGGGCCGATTGCCTGCGGAATACGCACGCGCAGTCCCTGGCGGTGAATTTCCCGGCGAGGTGATCGTCGATGTCGAACAAGGCAACTTCTTCGCACGCGTCGCCGGGCCTCGCAGCTCGGGCGCGCTGGGCGGACTCTACGGCCTGACCCAAAGGGTCACGGTCGATGCGAGGGTGCCACTGGTGGTCCGGTTCGACGTTCGAGCGTCGCGAGCGACCCGCTTGCGTCTGAGCGTGTGCGAAATGCACTTGCTGTACCAACGCCGCTGCAACGAGGCGAGTGTGCGCATCGAGGCGACTGGCGCCACCTGGCGATCAATGTCAGCGCCACTGGAGGGGCCACAGCTGGCCGCCGGAGACTGGTATGCGCCGCACATGGGCGTGTTCTCGGTCTCGGTGCTCGAGGCCGACAGCGTGGTCGACCTGGACACGCTGAGCCTGCAGAGCGCCGACGGCCTGCAGCACCTGAAAAACGGTGACTTTTCCCGGCAACTGGCGCGATGGTTTCCGGCCGCCCTGAACCAGTTCTTGCCGTGGCACATTGACAACCTGTACCTCGAAATCCTGATCGAGCGAGGCGTTTGCGGGCTTGCCGCGTTCATGATGCTGATCGGCTGCGCCGCATGGGGCCTGGCCTTCGGCGCAGGTCGGGGTTCTGCAGTATCCCCATTCCTGATGGCTTCGTTGTCGGGCGCCCTGATCGTCGGGCTCGTCAGCAGCATCATGGACGCGCCGCGAGTGGCCTTCGTCCTGTTGCTGCTGATTCTTGTTTCCTTGCAGTTGACGGCGCGACCAAGGGGGATCGATGCGATCGAAGCAGCGTAGGACCAAACCATCAGCGGCGACCCGGCTCAAACGCTTGCTTGCCGCACTGGCACTTCTGCTCGTGGTCTCGGCCGCAGCGTTGTCGTGGGCCGTTGAAACGCTCGCTGTGCCGCCACGAACTCTGGCACACCATGTCGAGCGCCGCGCTGCCGGGCACGGCATGGCCGTGGTCGCCGTCGGCACGCGCCTGGCCGATTGGCTGTTGTGGCTCGACCGATCGGCCGACCAACAACCGGACTGGCAGCAGCTGCGGGTCGGAGCACAGGCGAAGGTTGCGATGGCCGCAGCATTGCCTGCGCGTGCCAAGGTCGTGCTCGTGGCGTCGACCTCGGAGGCCAGCCTAGCCATCCAGCAGGCACAGCCGGGCGACGTGATCACCTTCGTTCCAGGCACGTACCGCTTCGCGGGCTCCGCGATCGCGGTCAATCGGGCCGGCACCGACCTGGCCGGAATCGTGGTGCGCGCCGAACAAGCGGGCACGGTGTTTCTGGAATTCGACATGACGGAAGGTTTCGTCGTGGCCGAGCCCTACTGGACGTTCGAGAATTTGAGCATTCGCGGCGTCTGCGCTCAGCACTCGAACTGCGAGCACGCTTTTCACGTCGTCTCGCGTGCAAGCCACTTCACGGCACGCAACAACACCATCACCGAGTTCAACGCCCACATCAAGATCAACGGCTCGGAGGGGAAATTTCCTGACGACGGGCTGGTCGATGGCAACACGCTCAGCAACAGCAGCATCAGAGACACCGAAAGCAGCGTCACGCCAATCGATCTGGTGGCGGCCAGCCGCTGGCTGATTCGGGGCAACTGGATCAGCGACTTTGCCAAAGGCGGCTCCGATCGCGTCAGCTACGGGGCCTTCGCCAAAGGCGGCGGAGCCGGCAACCGCTTCGAGGGAAACTTCGTCTTGTGCGAGCAACGGCTTCAAGGAGTGCCTGGCCAGCGGGTCGGCATCTCGCTCGGTGGCGGCGGCACCGGCAAGGAATACTGCAGGGACAGACGCTGCATCACCGAACAGGACAGCGGCGTGGTCCAGTCCAACCTGATCATGTCGTGCTCGGATGACGGGATCTACGTGAACCGATCGGCCACCAGCGTCATACATCACAACACACTGATCGACACCGGTGGCATCTCGGCGCGCTTCGTCGAAAGCAGCGCCGAGGTCGTTGGCAACATCGTGGACGGTTCAATTCGGAGTCGCGACGGTGGGGCGCTCCATGCGAGCGACAACGTGGAGACTTCGATGACGCGGCTGTATCTGGGCTTGCATCCTGTGCGAGGTCTGTACCGCGACCACGCGAGACACGACTTGTCGTGGGCAGCCGAACCGCCTCGGCGTCGACTCACGGATGCTGCGCCCGACCTGTGCGGGTCGGAGCGCCCGCCGCAACCCACATACGGCGCGTTCGAAGACTTCTCGAAGTGCCTGCAGCAAGCCCACCCGGGCGAAATGCCAGCGAAGTAGTCGCCCGCGGCTACAGCACAAGCTTGCAACCCACGATCTGCGAAGGTCCTACGTCTCCTCGCTGGGCTCGCCCAGTTCAGAGCGAACCTCCCGTGCGATCGCGTCGACGGCGTCTGCGTTGACATGTGTCTGCGAAGAGAGGAATACCGAAAGCAACAAGCGATTGCAGAGCAGGTTGACACGACGGGGGATCCCTCCAGTCGCGTCGTGGATGTGCTCGAAGGCCACCGGGTCGAAGCTCGGATTGCCCTTCCATCCAACCTTTTGCAGCCGGTGCTCGACGTAGGAACGTGTCTCCTGCCTGTCCATCGGCCCCAAATGGCAAGAGGCGATCACCCGCTGGCGAAACTGCTCCATCGGCTTGGAGGTCAGCAGCAGCCTGAGTTCCGGTTGCCCGACGAGAAAACTCTGCAGCAGGGCGACGCTCCCGAGCTGAAAGTTCGAAAGCATGCGCAACTCTTCGACAGCTTCACGCTTCAGGTTCTGGGCTTCGTCGACGATCAGCAGCGCGCGCTTCTTCTGCGTCACGAGCACGGTCAAGAAGCTCTCGACGGTGGCGATGAGGTCGGCCTTCGTGAGGTTTCTGGTGTTGATGCCGAAGGCGATCGCAACCGATCGGAGCAAATCGTCGGCCTCCAGTTGGGTGCTGACGATCTGCGCGGCGACGATCTTCTGGTCGTCGAGTTCGGACAACAAGGTCCGCACCAGTGTCGTCTTGCCCGCACCGATCTCTCCCGTCACGACGACGAATCCCTCCCCCTGGTACACGCCGAACTTCAGGTAAGACAGTGCATTGCCGTGTCCACGGCTCTGGAAGTAGAAAGAAGGGTCCGGGTTGAGGTTGAACGGCGTGCCGCTGAAACCGAAATAAGATTCGTACATGGTTTGCTCAGCGCCTGGCTAAAGCTGTCGGCCGCACGCGCAACACCACTGCACGGCGGGCTGTTGCCGCGGGGCCGGGTCGAACGGATGCTGAAGCGTGAATCATGAAGTGAGGCGCTCGACCACCCGGCACAAGAAGGCCGGCTGTCAAACCACGGTGAAATTTGCCCGCATCGTACCCGCACCGAAAGGCTCGATGTCGTTTCGACGACGTGAACCGGCAAGCAGGCCCCCGGCGCCGGCGTCGCCGACAAGGACCGACGCGGTCAGAGTGGGAACCGAGAATCGGGCCGGCGCAAGGCCTGGATCGATCAGTGCGCACCCTCGCGGAAGAGCACGACGCTGACGGTTTCGACCAGTACAAGCAGGTCGAGGAACAATGAGTTGTTCTTGACGTAGTACAGGTCGAACTGGTGCTTCCTGCGCGCGTCCTCGACCGACGCACCGTAGCTGTATCGCACTTGCGCCCAACCGGTGACGCCCGGCTTGACACTGTGTCGGATGTCGTAGAAAGGAATCTGCTCTTGCAGCTGCGCGACGAAGCTGGGGCGCTCCGGCCGCGGGCCAACCAGGCTCATTTCGCCCTTGAGCACGCTGACCAGCTGGGGCAACTCGTCGATCCGCATCTTGCGGATGAAGGCGCCGACCCGGGTCACGCGCGAATCGTTCTTCGTCGCCCAGCGCGCCACGCCATCCTTTTCGGCATCGGTGCGCATGCTTCGAAACTTCAGGCACATAAAAGACTGCCCACCGAGACCCACACGCTCTTGGCTGTAAATGATCGGGCCGCGGCTCTCGAGCTTGATCGCCAGGGCTGTAAGCAACATCACTGGCAATGCAATCAGCAGCAGGATCGACGAAGAGATCAGGTCGAACACACGCTTGACCAGCGTGCGCACCCCACCTTGCACGAACCCGTGCCCATACACCAGCCAGCTGGCTTTCAGGCTGTCGGTCGGGACTTCGCCTTTGGCGCGCTCGAAGAAGCCGGCCAAATCGAGAACGGGAATGCCCCGAATGCGGCACGCCAGCAATTGATCCATCGGGACACCGCCACCACGCTGCTCGCGCACGGCGACGATGACTTCGTCGACACGGTACTTGCGTACCACTTCGGTGATCGACAGGCCTTTGGGGAAAACGGGCGCAGCGAGCGCGTGCGAGCCCGCCGGAGCTGCGTCGATGGCGGTCGGGTAAAACCCGACGATGGTGCGACGTGCCGAGCCGGTTGCACCGAGATCGGTCGCCACGCCCTGAGCTTCTTCGCCTGTGCCGACGATCAGCACCCTGCGGGCGCCGACCGATGCACGGCGAGCCAAGTGAACAACGCTGCGGACCATCAGCACGCCGAGCGCCATGATCGGCAGCGCGTAGCCGGCCAGCGGCAGCGCGTAGTCGGCGCCGCCATCGGCGCGCAAGGCGAGATAGGCGATGCAGGATCCCATGCCGAGCGCGACCAGCGACCGGCCGAACATCGCGCGCAGGCTGACCATGATCGCGCCGCGCCGATAGAGGCCGACGAATGAAAACAGCAGTGACATGAGACCGGCGAACACAGCGGCCGGCAACAAGGCTTGCGACATCGACAGGCCGTGCGCGGCGCCGCCAGCAGTTCCGCCGGGAAGCAGCGTCACCGCGAGCAGAACGGCCAGGAAACAAAGAACGCTGTCGGCCAGCAGTTCCAGCAAGGTGGACATCGGTACGTAGTGCTCAAAAACTTTCACTTGCGAAAATTCCCTGTAAGACTGCGGATGAAGCAAACTTTGACCATCAAGAAGCAGGCTGGTGCCATGTACTCCAGCGGCTGTCTCCGCAGCTGAGGAAGTCTAAGCACTGGTCTTGTGGGGTGCATCCCCCTCAATTGGGGGTCGACCCAAGGCGAGGTGCCAACTTGTTGTGACTTTGCGGCACGGTTGACCGGAATTTGATGACGAGTCCATTAAGGCTGCGTCCGTTCGCGACGGAAGGCCCGTGCACGTCCAGGCTGCGCAGGCAGGCTTGGCATACTCGCGCCCATGACTGAAGAACCGCTCGAGCAGCCTGTCGGCCCGGAGCTCAAGATCACCCGTGAACCGTTGCTGCCGCGCCGCGGTTTGCCGGACTAGGCTGGCGCCCATGTACGAATCACACTTCGGCATCACCGGTCCGCCCTTCCAGCTCACGCCCGACCCCAGCTTCTATTTCGACAGCAAGGGTCACCATCGCGGGCTGGCAGAGTTCAGGCGCGGGCTGTCCGAAGCATCGGGCTTCATCGTCGTCAGCGGAGAGATCGGTGCGGGGAAGACGACGCTGGTGCGCACGTTGCTCGCGGAGCTCGATCCGGCCCTCGTCAGCGTCGCACAGGTTCTGAGCACACAGCTGAACGCAGAAGAGTTGTTGCGCGCCATCCTGTTTGCGTTCGGTGTCGCTGGCAACCACAGTGCTCAGGCCGACCCAGCCTCGACGATTCGACAGTTTCTCGCGGGTTTGCAGAAAGAGTCACGGCGGGCCGTCCTGATCATCGACGAAGCGCAGAACCTGCATCCGGATGCCTTTGAACAATTGACGGATCTGATTTCGCCGGCCTCGGCCGAACTGGCGCCATTGCAGGTCTGCCTTGTCGGGCAACCCGAACTGCGCGCGAAGATCGCTTCGAACGACATGCCAAAGCTGCGGCAGCGTGTCGGTGTCTCATTCCACCTCGGCCCGATCGACCAGGTCGAGACGCGCGATTACATCGAGCACAGGCTTCGCAGGGTCGGATGGACCGGCCACCCCAGCTTTGACCCCGCCGCATTCGACGAAATATTTCGCTGGACTCAGGGCGTTCCGCGAAGAATCAACCTCTTGTGCAACCGCTTGCTGCTGTCCCGCTTTCTCGTATCGCAGACGCGCATCGACGCCGCGACTGTGGCACAAACGGCGCGCGATCTGCTGGTCGAGATCGGTGAGCCCGATGGTTCGACACAGTTGCCGTCACTCGCGACGCCCGCCACGTCGGCACACCGGGCCATGGCTGCGATCGGCGGCGCGCCCGCAGGTGCGGCGAACCGCGCCGAACGCGACTCGATCTCGGAGACCGGCCCGCTCTTGTGTGTGGTCGGTGGACACAGCGATCACATCAAGATGGCCCCGTTGCTGCACGCCCTGGCGGCGTGGCCGGGGATGCCGGCCGCCAAGCTGGTGCGCGTCTACAGGAATGACGCACTGGAGCTGAACCACGATCTTTTCGATGGACTGGACGTCGCGACGCGCGCGGTCAATCTCGATGTCATCGGCGGCACGTACGCCGAGCAGGCCGCCGAATTGATGAAGAAGTTCGAGTTCGTCATCGATCATTCGCAAGCCTGTGCCGTGCTCATCATCGACGGCAGCGATGCGGCCTTGGCGTGCGGCCTCGTCGCCAGAAGAAAGGGCGTGCCCGTCGTTCATGTCGGCGCCGGTCTGCGCGCCAGCGAAGGTGCCAGCGCCGCCGACATGACCCGCAAGCTGACCGACGACCTCGCCGATGTGCTCTATGCCTGCGAGAACGAGGCCGCGATGAGCCTGGCGGCCGAGGGCGTGCCGGCTGAACGCATTCGCTGCGTCGGGACCTTGCTCGTCGATTCGCTGCAGATGGCGCTGCGCAGACTGATGGAGCCCGGCCTCGCCGGCATGGTGGCCGGCGCACCGACGCAGTTCCCGATCGAACGCAACGGCTACGCGCTCGTGGTACTGAACAAGCGAGTCAACGTCGGTGACAGTCAAAACCTGACCGAACTGGTCTCGATCCTGCGCGACGTCAGCCGCGACGTGCCGCTGGTATGGCCGATGCACGCCCGCGTTACCGAGCAGCTGCGGAAGTCAAAACTTGAATCGCTGATCGCGCGCGAGCGAATTTCCTGCATTCCTGTGCAGGCCTACGTGCCGTATGTGGAGTTGTTGCGCAACGCGACCTGCGTTCTGACGGATTCTTGGAATCTTCAGGAAGAAGCGACTGCGCTGGGCATCCCGTGCCTGATGATGGGTCTGTATCCCCAGCGCATGGAGAGCACCGCGACCGACGGCATCGTTTCGGTCGGCAACAGCCGCGCGCTGGCCACGCGGGCAGTCTGGGACTGCATCTTCAACGGCGGCAAGCGCGGACGCATCCCGGCGTTGTGGGACGGCTATACCGCCAATCGCATCGCCGAGCATCTCGCCGAGTGGCTTCCGCATGTGAAGAGGGCTGCCCACGCAGTCGCGTGAGGCCGGCAGAAAACGAAAGACGGGCCCGAGGGCCCGTCCTTGCTTGTTGGCGGAGTGGACGGGACTCGAAC
>JANYFX010000007.1 GCA_025359585.1 Rhizobacter sp.
AGTCTTCAAACACGCCGTCCATCAAGCCGCGCACGTTTTCCAGCATCACCGCACGTGGGCGAATTTCGTCAACTAGGCGAATTGCTTCCGGAAATAAATTGCGCTCATCTTCCGCGCCCAGTTGCTTACCCGCTTTGGAAAACGGCGGACACGGCACACCACCCGCGAGCAGATCAACGCCTGAATGCAAGATGCCGCTGAAGTGCGACACATCCCCGTTAACGACATTCCACTGCGGGCGATTCAATCGCAATGTCGCACAAAAATCTTTCTCAATTTCGACCAACGCGCGATGCGCGAAACCCGCCTGATCTAAGCCCAGCGCCTGGCCGCCAGCGCCGGCGCAGATTTCGACTGAGGTGAGTGGGTGGGAAGTTTTCATTTCTAAGGTCTAGTACTGGTGCGGTGTTTGGGGCATTTTTGGTTGGGAAGGCGCTTTGGTGTTGGTGTTTAGTGTTCTTGAACTAAAACGTCTGGCTTGATGAGCCCAGCCCAGAATACGAGCTGACAAAAAGATTTTAAGGAGTCTGACCCCATTTATTTGAGGCGTCTGACCCATTTATTGATTTAATGGAGTCCGACGCCATTTATTGTCATCTAAAGGGGTCTGACCCCACTTATTGAGATTGACTGTTGGAGGTCGCGTAGTCTCACATAGAGCTGAAATATTGGATTTACAAACTCATAGACACCTTGCTTCTCTGGGCTGCGCACTAAAATTGGCCCATACTTTTTCTCTAGCAGTCTTGGAAGATTTTGGTCTATGTATTCGACCCCCCAGTCAGATGCGTCTCCTCTGACGTCTTTCAACAAAACACGCGCTGCGCCGTCATATGGATTGATGTAATTTTGCGCAGCCATTAAGTGCAAAAGCGTTTTTCGATGAGGGGAGTCTCCAATTGCAGTTTGATACTGTCTTTCTAGTGTGGGAAATGCCTTACCCGATTTCACGTCGCCTAGGACCATGGAAACAATTGTTTTGTCTATTGAGCTAGCTTGCAAACGGGTCGCTTGGTTCACACATTCTTTTCCAAGTAGTTGCGCCAAGTATGGGTAGCCGCCGCTGTTCAAAAATATTTCTTTTATGGCGTCGTCACAGAACAAAATCGCGTTCTCGAAAAGTAATTCCGCAGTCCTAAATATAGAAAACACTTCGGCTTCGTTCATTGTTCCGACATTAACCGCCCCTTCCTCCAGAAGTCTTTCAACTGACTGGTGGTCTTCGACAAGATCACTTAAATCTGAACCAATCCCGCAAATTGCAAATTTAACTGATGGCGAGCTTAAACTCTTGATCATCGACCCGATTCCAGCCTTATCTTCAATTACGTCAAACTCATCTAACAGAATTAGAAGCGAGTCTCGCTTCATCCTGCGCTTTACCTGATGTTGAACGATTGACTCCACATAGTTGCGGAAAGATTGAACAATATCATTTTCAACAGCCCGCGCGTACTTCGAAGTTTCCACGCCTTTGGCGCCCCATTTAACAACCTTAAGATCTGCCCCACTACTTATTTCTTTTGCGCGCGAAAATTCAACTAGTTCTTTGCCGTCATCAGGAATTAGCCGAAGTAACCCGTCTTCATCGTTTTGGTCATTACAAAGACGCGTAAACAAATCATCTGCGTTTTTAATTAGGGAATCGCATGTGTAGTAAACAGTCAAATAAGTTCTTGTACTGTTCGAGATCTTGTGCGATAGCCCAGCCTTCTTGAGCAAGCGGTAATCGCCTACGGCCATCTGTTGCACTTGTCGGAGGAGTGATGATTTTCCAACACCGCGCTTGCCATATACCGCTATGAGTCCGGTTGGGGTATTTAATCCTTTCAAGCAGTCATCTAGAGCCTCCGCACGCCCAACGAATCTAGTGGGATCTCGAATAACATCAGACGTAAATCCAATCTCAGCATCAATCGCCATTTTTATACCTCAATAACTGCATTTGCTATGCATGATGTTGATCATAAAAACCAGTACTTGGTTGCTCACTCCCAATTCAACGCCCCACCCGTCTGATACTCCATCACTCTGGTCTCAAAGAAATTTTCTCTTTCTTCAAATCAATCAGTTCCGACATCCACGGGAATGCGTTGGTGGCACCCGGATACAGCACATCCAAGCCGACTTGCTGCGCGCGGCGGTTGGCGATGAAGCGGAGGTATTCTTTGAACATGGGGGCGTTGAGGCCGAGCATGCCGCGGGGCATGGTTGCTTCAGTGGCTTTATGCTCAACACGAATCCTGTCTCTACGCATACAACAACTTCCGCCCCTTGGGCTCTGGCACAACCCGCCCCAACTCCTGCGCCGTTCTAAGCCAAAGCTGGATCGCCTCATTCGCACTTTTGAGTGCTTTGCTTTGCGTCTCACCGTGGGCCATGCATCCTGGCAATTCAGGTATTTCCGCGACAAAAGCGCTGTCTTCGTTGCTCCAGTAAATAATAATTTCGTATTTCCAGTTCATTCGCGGCTCCATAAGTTATTTCGCTGAATGATTGCTCTGACTTGTCGCACTTGGTATGGCTTAGCTTTGCTGGCATCGCGTTGCAGGTTAATCAACTCTTCCAGGCCTGGCTTGGAAAAAATATGGTGGCTGCCTTTGCTGCGCTCTGTAAAACCGAGACTCAAAAGAACGCCGCGAAGGTCATCAAAGTCGATGTTGGCATCCGCAGTGCCGAGGAGTATTTTTTCAATCAGCTTATCGAGTTTTCCCATCTTAGCGTATCAATCGCGATTGCACAGGCAGTCCGAATCGCTCACTCCCAATTCAACGCCCCACCCGTCTGATACTCCGTCACGCGCGTCTCAAAGAAATTCTTTTCTTTCTTCAAGTCAATCAATTCCGACATCCACGGGAATGGGTT
>JANYFX010000431.1 GCA_025359585.1 Rhizobacter sp.
GACATGTACCTTTCGTCCGAAGCGATCCGCTTCCTCGTCAAGGATGCGAACGCCGGACTCAGCGCCGATGCGAAAACCAACGTCGCCGCCTTCAAGAGTCAGATGGACGATGCGACCAAGTTCATTCCGTTGTGGGTCAAGGTGGTCGTGGCGATCGCGCTCGGTCTGGGCACGATGGTGGGCTGGAAACGTATCGTCGTCACCGTCGGTGAAAAAATCGGCAAGACCCACTTGACCTATGCACAAGGCGCTTCGGCAGAGCTGGTGGCGATGGTCACGATCGGCGCAGCCGACATCTACGGCCTGCCGGTGTCGACCACGCACGTTCTTTCCTCGGGCGTGGCCGGCACAATGGCAGCGAACCGCTCGGGCCTGCAGATGTCGACCATCCGCAACCTGCTGATGGCCTGGGTCCTGACCTTGCCGATCTCCATCGTGCTGTCGGGCTCGCTGTACTGGATCTTCGTGCACCTGTTCTAGAACCCGGGATGGAAATTCACTACGGTTCGGACAAGAACGGGCTGATCTGCGGCTACCTGTTTTCTGCCGACGCGCCGGGCACGGCCATCGGTCTTTCAGAAGCGCTCGACTGGCTCGCAACCACACCGACGAACAATCCCGCCGACTTCGTCTGGCTGCACTTCAACCTGAGCGACGCGGCCGCCGAAGCCTGGATCAAGGCCCGGCTAGACGTCGTACCCGAGTTCTTCGAGGCCTTGCACGAAGGCTCACGCTCGACCCGCATCGAAGATGCCCACGACACGCTGGTCGCGGTGGTCAACGACGTGGCCTACGAGTTCTCGTTCGATCCCTCCGAGATCGAAACGCTGTGGGTCAACGTCAGCCCGCGCATGGCGATCAGTGCGCGCCTGCACCCATTGCGCTCGATCGACAGGCTGCGCCAGGCGGTGAAGGACGGTGTGCGCTTCGAGTCGTCGGTCGGATTCTTGAACCACCTGCTGCAGGACCAGGGCGACGTTCTGGTGCGCATCGCGCGCACCGCCACCTTGCAGGTCGACTCGGTCGAGGACAGCCTGTTGTTCGGCCGGCTCCAACACAAACGTGGCGACCTCGGCAAGCTGCGGCGGGTGCTGGTGCGGCTGCAACGCCTGCTGGCCCCCGAACCGGGTGCGCTTTTCAGACTGCTGCGAAACCCGCCGCCATGGGTGGCACCGCACGACCTGGACGCACTCCGCCAGGCCACGGAAGAATTCTCGATGATCATTCGTGACCTCTCCGAGCTGCAGGAGCGGATCAAGCTGCTGCAGGAAGAGATTGCCGCGCAAGTCGGCGAGCAGACCAACCGCAGCCTCTTCACCCTGACAGTGGTCACCGTGCTGGCGCTTCCGATCAACATGGTGGCGGGCCTGCTCGGCATGAATGTGGGCGGCATTCCGATGGCGCAGAACCCGAACGGCTTCTACGTGATCGTCGGCATCGTGCTGACGTTCACCGTGCTGGCGGGCTGGTTCGCGTTCCGAAGGAAAGACAACTGAAAGCTTCGGGCGAGCAGCCTTCAGTGGCCGCTGTGCAGAATGCTCGTCGAAGGCCCCCTCGTGAATCGCCAACGAAGCATGCTCCCTGTCCGTTCCAAAACCGCGCCAAAGGGTGTCGAACAGCCTTGCCGACTGGCTCTTTGCCTGGTCGCCCTCCTGTCGAGCACGACCTTGCCCGCTGGGGCGGCTGGCGGAAGTCATTCAGTCGATGACGCGGTGTTGCTGGAGCCCGGTCAATGCAATATCGAGCTCTGGTTCGACAGAGCGACCGGCGGCGCGCGTTCACTGGCGCACGTCGGGCCGGCCTGCCGCATCGGCGAGGTCGAACTCGGCCTGAATGCCGACCGTGAGCACGGGGCCGGCACGTCTTCGGCGACCACCTTCGGGCCGCAAGTCAAGTGGGCTGCGACCCTGAACGACGACTGGAGCGCAGGCATCGTGCTGTCGGCCACAGGCCGCAACCACAGCCCACGCTACCTGGGCAGCACGGTCGTCGTGCCCGTCACCTGGCGAGCGAGCGAGGCCGTGCTGACCCATGTCAATGTCGGCCGCGACATCCGGCGCGGTGCCCGTGACACTCAGCGGGGCGGCCTCGCGCTGGAGTGGGCGCCGCTGGAGAGCTGCTCCTTCGTCGCCGAGCGCTTTCGGGAGAGCGGCGCGAACTACTGGCGCGCTGGTGCCCGCTGGACACTGACTTCGACGGCGAGCGTCGACCTCAGTCGCGCCGGTGCCTTGAGCGGCAGCGCGTCTCCCTGGTGGACCTTGGGCGTCAACTGGGCATTCGCCCGATGAGTGTTCGCATGGCCTGGGCTCGCTGCGGTTTGCCGGCTTCAAC
>JANYFX010000492.1 GCA_025359585.1 Rhizobacter sp.
TCCACGCCCCACGCGTCGTGTTCGTAGTCGGCGCTGCCCAGGCCCGAGATCGTGTCGACCATCAACAGCGCGGGGTGGCGCGCGGCATCGAGCGCCTGGCGCACCGCGAGGATGTTCGAGGTGGCGCCGGTCGAGGTCTCGTTGTGCACCACGCACACCGCCTTGATGCGATGTTCCTTGTCTTGCCGAAGCCGCGCTTCGATCAGGTCGGCCTGCACGCCACGACGCCAGCTCGGTGCGTTGGGCAACACCGTGTCGCTGCCGGCCCAGGCGAGGATTTCGATGGACAAACCCAGGCGCGTCGCCAGCTTGGCCCACAGGCTCGCGAAGTGCCCGGTTTCGTACATCAACACGTGGTCGCCGGGGCTGAGCGTGTTGACGAGCGCCGCTTCCCACGCGCCGGTGCCCGAAGCCGGGTAGATGATCACCGGGTGCTGGGTCTGAAAGACCTCGCGGATGCCGACGAGCACCTTCCGCCCGAGCGCGCCGAACTCGGGGCCTCGGTGGTCGATGGTCGGCAGACTCATCGCGCGCAGGATGCGGTCAGGCACCGGGCTCGGGCCGGGGATCTGCAGGAAATGGCGGCCGGTGGGGTGGTAGTCGAGTTGCAGCATGGAGCGCCTTTCGCGCTGAAGTTTTGCATGCAAATGTACCTCTGGCCTTGGCATATTCCCTGAATTCCCGTCATTGCTGTTGGCATTAAATGAATGCAAAATGCATTAACAAGGGAGACCGCATGGCCGAAGTGATCGAAATCTCCAGGCTGGCGCTGCACGACCAGGTCGTGTCGCGGCTGCGCACGATGCTGGTCGAAGGCCGCATCGCGCCGGGCGCGAAGCTGAACGAACGCGAGCTCTCGGAGCAGTTGCGCGTCTCGCGCACGCCGCTGCGCGAAGCGATCAAGCTGCTCGCCGCCGAAGGCTTGGTCGACCTGTTGCCGAACCGCGGTGCCGTGGCCGTGAAGCTCACCGAAGCCGATGTGCTCAACACCTTCGAGCTGCTCGGCATGCTCGAAGGCATGTCGGGCGAGCTGGCCGCGCAGCGCATCACCGAACCCGAGCTGGCGGAACTGCGCGCCTTGCACTACGAGATGCTCGCGTGCTTTTCGCGCCGTGACCTGTCGGGCTACTACCGGCTGAACGCGCGCATCCACGCCGGCATCAACGAAGCGGCGAAGAACCCGCTGCTGACCAGCACCTACCGTTCGGTCAACGCACGCGTGCAGTCGCTGCGTTTTCGCACCAACCAGGACGAAGCGAAGTGGAAGCGCGCCGTGGCCGACCACGAAGCGATGCTGAAGGCGCTGGAAGCGCACGACGCTGCGGCGCTGCGTGCCGTGCTGATCGCGCACCTGCTGAACAAGCGCGACCGCGTGCTGGCACTGATGCGCGCCGGCGAGGTTTATCCACAGGCCACTCACCTGTGAGCGCCGCACGATGCTGATCGACACCCCGCAACGCCTGGCCCCGCTCGGCACCGAGCTGCCGCACAACGACGTGAGCGAAGCGCTGGCGCGCCGCCTGCGCAGCGAGACCGAAGGCGCGGTACTGTTCGATGCCGCGTCGCGTGGGCGTTATGCCACCGACGCGTCGATCTACCAGATCATGCCGGTGGGTGTGTTCGTGCCGACGAACGAGCGCGACATCACCACGGCGATTCAAGTCGCTCGCGAGCTGAAGGTGCCGGTCTTGGCCCGCGGCGGCGGCACCAGCCAGTGCGGGCAGACGACGGGTGCGGCGCTCGTCATCGACAACAGCAAACACTTCCGGCGTGTGCTCGACGTGAACGTGGCGGAGCGCACCGCGACTGTCGAACCGGGCCTGGTGCTCGACCACCTGAACGCGCAGCTCAAAGTGCACGGCCTGTGGTTCCCGGTCGATGTGTCGACCAGCGCGCAGGCCACGCTCGGCGGCATGGCGGGCAACAACTCCTGCGGCTCGCGCTCGATCGCCTACGGCAACATGGTGCACAACGTGCTCGGCGCGAGCGCGTGGTTGTCGAACGGCGAGCTGCTCGACTTCGGGCCGGTCTCTGGCCTGAACGGGCACGCTGCCGAAGTGGCGGCCTTCGTTCGTGGCCTCGCGCTGCAACACAGCGCCGACATCGAAGCTCGCTGGCCGAAAGTGATGCGTCGGGTGGCTGGCTACAACCTCGACATCTTCAACAACCAGAGCGAGCGGCCGTACACGGCCGACGGAAGCGTCAACCTCGCGCACCTGCTGATCGGTGCCGAAGGCACGCTCGCGTACACGAAGAGCCTGACGCTGCGACTTGCCGAGCTGCCACGCGCCAAGGTGCTGGGCGTCGTCAACTTCCCGACCTTCCATGCGGGGATGGACGCGGCGCAGCACATCACCAAGCTCGGGCCGACCGCAGTGGAGCTGGTCGACCGCACGATGATCGAGCTCGCTCTCGCGAACCCGGCGTTCCGCCCAACCGTCGAGACCGCGTTGATCGGCAAACCGGCGGCGATTCTGCTGGTCGAGTTCTCGGGCAACGACAGAGCCGCGCTGCTGCCGAAGCTGCGTGATCTGGTCGCGTTGATGGGCGACCTCGGCTTGCCCGGCAGCGTGGTCGAAATGTCCGAGGCCGCGCCGCAGAAGGCGCTGTGGGACGTGCGCAAGGCCGGCCTCAACATCATGATGAGCCTGAAGGGCGACGGCAAGCCGGTGAGCTTCATCGAAGACTGCGCCGTGCCGCTCGAACACTTGGCCGAGTACACCGATGCCTTGACCGAGGTCTTCGCGCGCCACGGCACGCGTGGCACCTGGTACGCGCATGCGTCGGTCGGCACGCTGCACGTGCGCCCGATCCTCGACATGCGGCGCGGGGGCGCTGCGAAGATGCGCACCATCGCCGAAGAAGCGGCGGTGCTGGTGCGCAAGTTCAAGGGCGCCTACAGCGGAGAGCATGGCGACGGCCTGTGCCGCGGCGAATGGATCGAGTGGCAGTTCGGTGCCGCGATCAACGAGGCCTTCCGCGCGATCAAGACCGAGCTCGACCCGATCGGCCTGTTCAACCCGGGAAAGATCATCGACCCGCCGAAGATGGACGACGGATCCTTGTTCCGCTTTGCGCCGCCAGAAGCACCCAAACCATACCGCACCATCGTGCTGAAGCCCGCGCTCGACTGGTCGGACTGGAACGTGCAGAACGACCCGGTGACCGAAGCGACGACGGCGCCCGGCAGCGGGGGCGACACGACCGGCGGCTTCGCCAAGGCCGTCGAGATGTGCAACAACAACGGCCACTGCCGCCAGTTCGACGCCGGCACCATGTGCCCGAGCTACCGCGTGACGCGCGACGAACAGCACCTGACGCGCGGGCGCGCCAACACGCTGCGCCTCGCACTCTCGGGCCAGCTCGGCGCCGACGCGTTCACTGATCAAGCGATGGCCGAGACCATGGACCTGTGCGTCGGCTGCAAGGGCTGCAAGCGCGACTGCCCGACCGGTGTCGACATGGCGCGCATGAAGATCGAGTTCCTGTCGCACTACAAGGCGCGCAACGGTCGCAGCCTGCGCGACCGGCTGGTCGCGGGCCTGCCCGACTACGCCTCGCTCGCCGGCCGCGTGCCGTGGTTGATGAACCTGCGCGACACATTGCCGGGCGCTGCTTGGCTGAGCGAAAAGCTGCTCGGGCTGTCGGCCAAGCGCACGCTGCCGCGCTGGCGTGCCGACACCTTCTGGCGTTCGTCGGAACTGTCGATGTTCAGCAGCCTCGACGAGACGCTCGCCGCCGCGGCGAGCGGTGGAAAAACCGCTGTGCTCTTCGTGGACACCTTCAACGGGTACTTCGAAACAGAGAACGCGCTCGCCGCCGCACGGGTGCTGAAAGCCGCTGGCTACACGCTGCACACCGTCTCGAAACCCGGCGCACCGCATTGCTGCGGGCGCACGTACCTTGTCAATGGCCGGGTCGACGATGCGAAGGCGAAGGCGGGTGCCTTGATCGATGCTTTGCTGCCGCTCGCATGTGCCGGAATCGCCATCGTCGGCCTGGAGCCGTCGTGCCTGCTAACGCTGCGCGACGAAACGCTGGTGATGGGTATAGGCGACGCGGCAGTAACCGTCAGCCAGCACGCCCTGCTGGTGGAAGAGTTTTTGGCACGCGAAGCAGCAGCGGGCAATTTAGATGCACTCAAACAAAAACTAAAACCAACAACCCAGCCCATCCTGCTACACGGCCACTGCCACCAAAAAGCTTTCGGTGCCGTCAGTCCCATCATGGATGTGCTGAGGCTTATCCCCGGCGCACAGCCTGAGCTGATTGAATCAAGCTGCTGCGGCATGGCAGGCAGCTTTGGCTACGAGGCTGCACATTACGACGTGTCGATGCAAATGGCCGAGCTGAGCCTGTTACCGGCAATACGCAAGCAGCCCTTGTCAATAGTGGTGGCAGACGGCACC
>JANYFX010000504.1 GCA_025359585.1 Rhizobacter sp.
GACTCCGGCGAGTACGGGTTCTGTGACGAAACCGGCGAACCCATAGGGTTGGGGCGTCTGATCGCGCGGCCCACCGCTACACTGTCGCTGGAAGCCCAGCAACGGCGTGAACTCAAGCAGAAGATGTTCGGCGACTGAAGCGGGCACACGCTCGCATCGGCCCTGAAATCGAGCCCCGAGATGTCGGAACCCAAAGACACGACCAGTTTTTTCCGCAAAGTCGTCAAGTTCGTGGCGAACCCGTCCACAGACTGGGCGGAACTGGGCGTGCCCACCGAAGAAGCGCGAGAAACCGAGTACGCCAAGGGTGAACTGAAGGCGATGATCGAGCGCAAGCGGCGCAACGACTTCGTCCGAAAGCGCGAGTTCGACATGCTGCGCAAGGTGCGCCGCGAAGGCCTGACCAGCGAACAACTGGCCGCGCTCGGCGGCTCTTCCCGCCTCGACGACTCGGAAGCCCGCATCGCCGACAGCGGCGCCAAACCCGACAGCGGCGTCAAGGCCAAGATCGACGAGATCGAGCAGCAGATGGTGGGCGACAGCTTCGTCGCCCCGTTGCGCCGCGCGCCCGAAGTGCGTGTGCCTCCCGCAGCAGCCGAAGCCCGCACGCCCGAGTTCTACAACGCGCCGACCGAGCCCGTGCCGCTCGGCGATGCGCTCAACCGCCCCAACCTTCCCGGCGCCGCAGGTGGTGGCCGGGTCGCCGATGCCGTGCCGGATCGAGGACGTGCCCCGTCACAGCCGGCGCCGCTGGCCCCGAACATGGCGCCACTCGCCTTCGACGTGGCCACGCCCGCCTTCGGCGACCCCTTTGCCGTCAACCTGGCCGAAGTGGTCCATGACCCGGAACTCGACGAGGCCGTGATTGCCTTCGCCAACGCCGACTTCGACCAATGCGAACAAGCGCTCGTCGGCATGACCGTGCCGGGCGGGCCGCGCTCGCAAGACGCCGAGACCTGGCTCGTGCTCTTCGACCTGTACCGCGCGATCGGCCAGCAACACAAGTTCGAGAGCTTGGCGCTCGACTACGCGCAGCAGTTCGGCTGGTCGGCGCCGCAGTGGTACTCGCTGCCGAAGCTGGTGGCCGATGCCGCCAGCGCCGACCGCCCGAAGCGCCCGCGCCTGGAAGGCCAGGTCGGCTGGGTCTGCCCGGAATATATCGACGCCGACGCCGTCGCCAAGCTGTCGTCGGTCACTCTGCAGATGCCGCTGCCCTGGGTGTTCGACTGGAGCGCGCTCAAGGGCATCGACGCCGAGGCGTGCGCACGTCTGAGCGAGCTGTTCCGCAACTGGATCCCGCAGGATCTGGACATGCGCTGGCTCGGCGGCGAACGTTTGTTCACCGTGCTGCAAGACGCCGCGCCGACCGGCGTGCGCGATGTCGACCCTGCTTATTGGCAAGTGCGGCTCGACGCCTTGCGCATGGCCTACCGGCCCGACCAGTTCGATGAAACAGCGATCGACTATTGCGTGACCTATGAAGTCTCGCCGCCGTCATGGGAACGGGCGCGCTGCGAGGTTCGGATCAGCGGCACCGGCGTGAGCACGACCTCACCGCCCTTGTCTGTTGTGAGCGACGTGTCGACCAGTTTCATGGAGTCGCGCCTGACGGAAGACACCGGCGTCGTGCAGGTGGGCAGCGTGGAACTGTCGGGGCAACTGGTGGGCGACATCGGCGCGACGCTGACCAAGATGACGGCCGAGCTGGGCACGTCGAACCTCGTCAACGTGTCTTGCGCCCGCCTGATCCGCGTCGATTTCATCGCCGCCGGCGACCTGCTCAACTGGGTGCTGGCCCGCCGCAGCGAGAACCGTGGCGTCAACTTCATCGACGCGCACCGCATGGTGGCGCTGTTCTTCGGCGCGATGGGCATCAACGAGCACGCCAAGGTCAAAGTCCGCAACGTCTGATTGCCGATTTAGACTTTCCGGGGTGCCGCCATGGCCCTTGACCCCGCCCGTTCCAACCCCACCTTTGCTCCATGGAAAACTATCACGGCACGACCATCCTGAGCGTGCGCCGCGGCAATGTGGTGGCACTCGGCGGTGACGGCCAGGTCACGCTCGGCACCATCGTCGTCAAGTCATCGGCACGCAAGGTGCGCAAGCTGCACCGCGACCAGGTGCTGGCCGGCTTTGCCGGCGCCACGGCCGACGCCTTCACGCTGTTCGAGCGCTTCGAGGCCAAGCTCGAAAAGCACCAGGGCCACCTGGTGCGCGCCGCCATCGAACTGACCAAGGACTGGCGCACCGACCGTGTCTTGCGCCGCCTCGAAGCGATGCTCGCCGTGGCCGACCGCGAAGCCTCGTTGATCATCACGGGCAACGGCGATGTGCTCGAACCCGAACACGGCATCGTCTCGATCGGCTCGGGTGGCGCGTACGCCCACGCCGCGGCGCGCGCCTTGCTGAGCAACACCGAGCTCTCGCCCAAGGACGTGGTCAAGAAGTCGCTCGAGATCGCAGGCGAGCTGTGCATCTACACGAACCAGAACCACATCATCGAGACGCTCGACTGATGAGCACCATGAAATCGAGCATGACCCCGCAAGAGATCGTCTCCGAACTCGACCGCCACATCGTCGGCCAGGCGGGCGCCAAGCGCGCCGTGGCGATCGCGCTGCGCAACCGCTGGCGGCGCCAGCAGGTG
>JANYFX010000609.1 GCA_025359585.1 Rhizobacter sp.
TCGCGCCCGGTCGTCAACTACGGCTTCGGTGAAGACGCGATGGTGCGGGCGGTGAATGTCGAAGCACGCGCCGGCACGATGAGCTTCACGGTGCAGCGCCGCAACGGCGTGCGCATGCCCGATCTGCAAGTCACGCTGAACCTGCCCGGCCTGCACAACGTGCTGAACGCGCTGGCGACGATCGCGGTCGCGACCGAACTCGAACTGCCCGACGCGCCGGTGGTCAAGGGCCTGGCCGAATTCAACGGCGTGGGCCGGCGCTTCCAGCGTTACGGTGAGCAGCCGGCGAGTGAATCGAACGGTGGCGGCACGTTCACGCTGATCGACGACTACGGCCACCACCCGGTCGAGATGGCGGCCACGCTGGCCGCGGCGCGCGGTGCGTTCCCGGGCCGGCGCCTGGTGCTCGCGTTCCAGCCGCACCGCTTCACGCGCACGCGCGACTGCTTCGAAGACTTCGTGAAGGTCATCGGCACGGCCGATCTGGTGTTGCTCGCCGAGGTCTACGCGGCCGGTGAAGCGCCGATCGTCGCGGCCGACGGGCGTGCGCTGGCGCGCGCACTGCGCGTGGCCGGCAAGGTCGATCCGGTGTTCGTGGACGACATCGCCGAGATGCCGCAGTCCATCGTCGAGCAGGCGCGTGGCGGTGACGTGGTGATCTCGATGGGTGCGGGGTCGATCGGCAATGTGCCGGCGCAGGTGAGCGAAATGTTGAGCGCGAAAGGGGCAACAGCATGAGCATCGATGTGAAGGCCCTCGGCAAGGTCGCGGTGTTGATGGGTGGCACCTCGGCCGAGCGCCAGATTTCGCTGATGTCGGGCACCGGCGTGCTGGCCGCGTTGCAATCACAAGGTGTCGACGCCCACGCTTTCGACCCGGCCGAGCGCGAGCTGGTCGAGCTGAAGCACGAAGGCTTCGCGCGTTGTTTCATCGCACTGCACGGCCGCCACGGCGAAGACGGCAGCGTGCAGGGCGCGCTCGAGTTGCTGGGCATTCCGTACACCGGCTCCGGGGTGATGGCGTCTGCCATCGCGATGGACAAGGTGATGACCAAGCGGGTCTGGATCGCCGAAGGCCTGCCGACACCACGCTACGTGTGGCTCGCACCCGAGCAGCGCTCGCGCGAACGCATCCGCACGGTGCCCGACGACCTGGGGCTGCCGCTGATCGTGAAACCGCCGCGCGAAGGCTCGTCGATCGGCATCAGCAAGGTCGTTGGCTATTCGCAGATGCAAGGCGCAGTCGAACTCGCGGCGAAGTACGACGCCGACGTGCTCTGCGAAGAGTTCATCGAAGGCGACGAAGTGACCTGCCCGGTGTTGGGCCAGGGCACATCGGCACGCGCGCTTCCGGTCATCAGGATCATGGCGCCCGCAAGCGCCTACGACTACCAGAACAAGTACTTCACCGACGACGTGAAATACCAGTGCCCGAGCGGCCTGCCTGCCGCCGAAGAAGAGGAGATCCAGCGCATCGTCGTGCAAGCCTACCGCACGCTCGGCTGCCGCGGCTGGGGCCGGGCCGACCTGATGATCCGGCGCAGCGACCGCAAGGCATTTCTGCTCGAGATGAACACCTCGCCCGGCATGACGACGCACTCGCTGGTGCCGATGTCGGCCAAGGCTGCGGGCCTGAGCTACGAGGCCTTGTGCGTGCAGATCCTGGCGGACGCCGGCCTCGACGCGACGCGGGCGAGCGCCGCCTGAGATCATGGCCAAGACCGCCACTCCGACCACGCTGCCAGCCGACATCCGGCTGATGAACGTGACTGCCGCCTTGCTGGCGGCCATCGGCGTGTGCACGATCGGTGCGGTGTTGCTGATGTGGGTGATGCGCCAGCCGCTGTTCGCGGTGCAGAGCATTCGCGTCGAAGGCGATCTGGCGCACAACAGCGCGTTGACGATCCGCGCCAACGCGGCGCCACGGCTGTCGGGCAACTTCTTCACGCTGGACTTGTCCGCGGCCCGGCGTGCTTTCGAGGCCGTGCCATGGGTGCGCCAGGCCATCGTGCAGCGCGTGTGGCCGAACCGCCTGCGCGTGTTGCTCGAAGAGCACCGCGCGGCAGCGCTGTGGGACGGTGGGGGCGAGGCGACCGACAAGCTCGTCAACAGCTTCGGCGAAGTCTTCGAAGCGAACCTCGGTGACGTGGAAGACGAAGCGCTGCCGACGCTGCGCGGGCCTGAAGCGGCTGCTGCGCAGATGCTCGCGATGCTCGGCCGTTTGCAGCCGGTGCTCGCGCCGATGGAAGCGCGCATCGACGCGCTCGAACTTTCGGGCCGCGGCTCGTGGCGCGTCGAGCTCGACTCGGGCGCCGAGATCGAGCTGGGTCGCGGAACCGACGACGAAGTGGTCGCCCGCACCGAACGCTTTGTGAGCACGGTGACACAAGTGACATCGCGCTACCAGCGGCCACTGCAATACGCCGACCTTCGCCACAACGAAGGCTACGCGGTTCGGCTCAAGGGCATTTCGACCGCGGTCGATCCGAGCGGCAAACCGGCCAGGAAATAAGGAAAAGAGCATGCCCAAGGAATACAAGGATCTGGTCGTCGGCCTGGACATCGGCACCGCCAAGGTGATGGTGGTCGTGGCCGAAGTCCTGCCCGGCGGCGGGTTGCGCATCGCCGGCCTGGGCAGCGCGCCCACGCACGGGCTGAAGCGCGGCGTGGTCGTGAACATCGACGCGACGGTGCAGTCGATTCAGCAGGCCTTGAAAGAGGCCGAGATGATGGCCGACTGCAAGATCACGCGGGTCTACACCGGCATCACCGGCAGCCACATCCGCGGCCAGAACTCGACCGGCATGGTGATCGTGCGCGACAAGGAAGTGACGCCGGTCGACGTGGCGCGTGTGGTTGAGACCGCGAAGGCGATCAACATCCCGAACGACCAGCGTTTGCTGCTGGTCGAGCCGCAGGAATTCGTGATCGACGGCCACGAAGTGAAAGAGCCGATCGGCATGAGCGGCGGCCGGCTCGAAGTGAAAGTGCACATCGTCACCGGCGCGCAGAGCGCGGCCGAGAACATCGTGAAGTGCGTGCGGCGCTGCGGGCTCGAGGTCGACCAGCTGGTATTGAACCCGAGCGCGTCGAGCCACTCGGTATTGACCGATGACGAGAAGGACCTGGGTGTGGCGCTCGTCGACATCGGTGCCGGCACGACCGACGTGGCGATCTTCACCGACGGGGCGATTCGCCACACGGCCGTGATCCCGATCGCCGGCGACCTGATCACGAGCGACATCGCGATGGCGCTGCGCACGCCGACCAAGGACGCCGAAGAAATCAAGATCGAATACGGCGTCGCCAAGCAACTGCTCGCCGACCCGAGCGAACAGCTCGAAGTGCCGGGCCTGGGCGACCGCGCACCGCGCATGCTGAGCCGGCAGGCGCTGGCCGGCGTGATCGAGCCGCGCATCGAAGAGATCTACTCGCTCGTGCACCAGGTGATCCGCGAGAGCGGCTACGAAGAGCTGCTCTCCAGCGGCATCGTCATCACCGGCGGCGCGGCGGTGATGCCGGGCATGGTCGAGCTCGGCGAAGACATCTTCCTCAAACCCGTGCGCAAGGGCATACCGACCTACCACGGTGCGCTCCACGACATGGTCGCCAACCCGCGCTCGGCGACGGTGATGGGGCTGCTCGAAGAGGCGCGTTTCGCGCGCACGCGCGGCATGCGGGCGGCGCAGCAGGC
>JANYFX010000584.1 GCA_025359585.1 Rhizobacter sp.
CCTTGCGCTACAACGCCGCCCTGCGCCGCCAACTGCTCGGAGCTTGAGATGACCCACCCTTTGTTGCGCGTCGAGCGCCTGGAAAAACGCTACATGCGCGGCTGGCCGCAGCGCCAGACCACGTTCTCACTGGAAGCGGACTTCGAGATCGGCGGGCCGGCCATCGTCGGCGTGATGGGCGCGAACGGCGCTGGCAAGACCACGATGTTCGAGCTGATCACCGGCAGCAACCTGCCCACCGCCGGCCGTGTGCTCGTCGCCGGGCAAGACATTCACCAAGTGCGTTACCAGCAGCGCAGCAAGCTGGCGCTGCACTACCACCAGTCGTACCAGGTGCGCTCGTTCACGCGCACGCGCCCGAACTTCATGCTGGAGCACGCGGGCAGCGACAGCGCGATGGTGCACCTGTTCGACGAGCCGCAGTTCAACACGCAGGACGGCTACATCGGCTTCATGCTCGACTTCTTCCGCAAGCTGCGCGCGCAGGGCAAGCTCGTGTTCCTGTGCCTGCACCCGAACGAGCCGGTGCACCTCGACATCCTCGCCGACGTGTGCGAGCGTTTCATCTTCGTGCACAAGGACGAAGGCACGAGCCGGCTGATGCAGGCCGGCAGCCTGGCCGAGCTGACGGGTGACGAGCGGGTCCGGCGTTACCTCGGGCGGCTGGCGCCGCAGGCCGAAGCCTCGGAGTGCGAGCCGGGACTCGTCGCGACCTGAAGACGCGCATCGTGAAAGTCCTCGGAATTTCGTTTCGACGAACCGGCCCTTACACTGCCGCAGGTCCAAACTGCGGGTTATTGAAACGTTCAGGGCCACCTTGGCGTCGGAAGGCGCCGAGGCCGCGCTCGCGTTCCTCAATGCGGGCGTGCCGCACCGGTATTCGGCTGTGTACCGGCTCGATGGCCGCACCCTGAAGAATGTTCTGCTTTGTGACAAGGCCGACGAGATCACGCCCGCCTATTTGGCCGAAGTGCCGTTCGAGACCAGCTTCTGTCAGTTCGTGATCCGCGATGGGCACTTTCAAACGACTGACTCGGGCACCGACGCCCGACTCGTCGGCCACCCTTATCAGGGTGTGATGGTCGCCTACCACGGCGTGCCGATCCTGTCTGGTGGAGAAATCTGGGGGACCTTGTGCCACTTCGATCTGGAGTCCCAGCCACTGTCCGATCAAGAGTTCGACCTGCTTCTGGGCGCCGCTGCCGTCACTCCCGGATTTGCCGCCCCCTGACGTACGCGGCGACCAGCGTCAGATCGATCAGGCGACTCAACCGGCACTTCGTTCCTGCCGTCGACTGGCGCGCTACGTTCAGGAAGGCCTGTCAGCTGCGTTGCATTCAGGGCAAGCCCGCCCATCGCCGTCACTTGGAGGTCGGCATCACGAACTCCGCACCCTTCGCAATCGTCGAAGGCCAGCGCTGCATGATCGACTTCTGCTTGGTGTAGAAGCGCACGCCCTCTTCACCGTAGGCGTGCATGTCGCCGAAGAGCGAACGCTTCCAGCCCCCGAAGCCGTGCCAGGCCATCGGCACGGGGATCGGCACGTTGATGCCGACCATGCCCACCTGCACCTGGCGCGAGAACTCGCGTGCCACGTTGCCGTCGCTCGTGTAGCAGGCCACGCCATTGCCGAACTCGTGTTCGTTGACGAGTTTGACGGCCTCGGCCAGATCTTTCACCCGCACGCACGACAGCACCGGGCCGAAGATCTCTTCCTTGTAGATGCGCATGTTCGGCGTGACGTGGTCGAACAAGCTGCCGCCGGTGAAGAAGCCGGCTTCGAAGCCTTTGACCTTGTGGCCACGCCCGTCGACAACGAGCTTCGCACCTTCTTCCACGCCGATGCCGATGTAGCCCTCGATGCGCTCTAGCGCCTGCTTCGTGACGATCGGCCCCATCTCGGCGTCGAGCTCCATGCCGTTCTTGATCTTCAGCGTCTTGGCACGCTCTGCCAGCTTGGGAACGATCTTGTCGGCCACGTCGCCCACCAGCACCGCCACGCTGATGGCCATGCAGCGCTCGCCGGCCGAACCGTAGCCGGCGCCGATCAGGCCGTCGACTGCTTGTTCGATGTCGGCATCGGGCATCACCACCATGTGGTTCTTCGCACCGCCGAGCGCCTGCACACGCTTGCCGTGGTGCGCACCGGTCTCGTAGATGTACTGCGCGATGGGGGTGGAGCCGACGAAGCTCAGCGCCTTCACGTCCACGTGCGTCAGCAGCGCATCGACGGCGACCTTGTCACCCTGCACCACGTTGAACACGCCGTCGGGCAGGCCGGCCTGCTTGAGCAGCTCGGCCATGAAGACCGAAGGCGACGGGTCACGTTCGCTGGGCTTCAGGATGAAGCAGTTGCCGCAGGCGATCGCCACCGGGTACATCCACATCGGCACCATGCACGGGAAGTTGAAGGGCGTGATGCCGGCGACCACACCCAGCGGCTGGCGCAGCGTCCAGTTGTCGATGCCGGTGCTCACCTGGTCGGTGAAGTCGCCCTTCAGCAGTTGGGGAATGCCGCAGGCGAACTCGACGATGTCGATGCCGCGAGTGACTTCGCCTTGTGCGTCGGTGAAGACCTTGCCGTGTTCGGCGGTGATCATCGCGGCGAGCGTGTCGCGGTGCTGGTTGAGCAGCTCCAGGAACTTGTTCATGATGCGCGCGCGGCGGATCGGCGGCATGTCGGCCCAGGCCGGGAACGCGGCCTTGGCGGAGGCGACGGCAGCGTTCACTTCTTCGACCGAGCCGAGCGCCACTTGCCGCGCCACCGCGCCGGTCGATGGGTTGTAGACCGCCTGGCGCCGGCCGCTGGTGCTGGCGACCGCGCGGCCGTGAATGTAGTGGCCGACTTCGGTGGTGGATGAAAACGCGGTGGGTGTTGGCATGGTGGGGTGTGGCACTCGGGTTGTGGGTGTTTGCAATGTAGTCAGCCCGAGGCCGGCCGCCAAGCCCTTCTCGCTGGATTCATTGTTCGCGATGCTGAACAATAGCTCTATGAAAAACGTGAAAAGTGAAATGCTCTGGTCGCATGTGCATTGGCTGGTGATGCTGGCCTCGGCAGGCAGCTTCACCGCCGCGGCGCAGCGGCTGGGCGTCAGCAAGGCGGCGATGAGCCAGCGCATCGCGGCGCTGGAGCAGGCCGCCGGCGTGCCGCTGGTGCGGCGAACGACACGCAGCGTGCGGCTCACCGAAGCCGGGCAGCAGCTGGTCGATGCCACCCGGGGCGCCTTCGAGCAGATCGAACACGGTCTGGCCAACGTCAAGGACCTGTCGCAAGGGCCCCGCGGGCTGCTGCGCATCACGGCGCCGGTGGCGCTGGGCCGGCAGCAGATCGTGCCGCTGATCCCGGCCTTCCTGAAACAGTGCCCCGAGGTGCGCATCGAGCTGGAGCTGGCCGACCGCATCGCCTCGCTCGCACAAGACGGCTTCGACGTGGCGATCCGCCACTCGAACACCGTGCCCGAAACCCATGTGGCCTTGACCTTGTGCGAAACCCGCGCGGTGCTGGTCGCCACGCGCAGTTATTTGCGGCGGCGCGGCACGCCGGCCCGGCCCGAAGACCTGGCCGGCCACGATTGCCTGCGTTACCTGCGCAGCAGCGGCACGCCGACCTGGAGTTTCGAGCCGATGAAAGAGCGCGGCGAGCGGGTCGCTGTCGTCACCCGCGGCAGCTTCTCGGCGAACAACAGCGAAGCCTTGCGCGAGGCGGCCCTGGGCGGCGCCGGCATTGCGCTGCTGCCCGACTTCAGCGCCCAGCGCGACGTGCTCGCGGGAAAACTGGTGTGCCTGCTGCCCGATTGGCGCTCGGTGGGCGCCTACGGCGCCAACGTGTACGCGATGCGCCCCTACAGCCCGCACGTCGCGCACGCGGTTCATGCGTGGGTCACCCACCTTCGCCAGTGCCTGAAGGGCGGGTTCGCGCTGGCGTAGGCCAGCGCGCAAAGCATGGCGGGACTCCGTTCCATCAGCGTTGTCATCCCCGATTCGGGAGCAACTTCGGGTCAGTCGAGTTCACCGGCCATCTTCAAACCAATGCGCGCGTTTCTGGCGTTAGCTCATCAGAACAATCGGCGCTGCATTCGGTGCCCGAACACGCCGTGGTCGGCATCGAAAGAATCACCCCGGCCGAGAATCGAAACTGGCGGAAATGAACCTCGCGTCCAGACCCATCGTGCGCAGCGTGCGGGCCCAGTGGTGGGCGCCGGAGCAAGCCTCCATCGCCACCAGGCAGCCCTTCGGCAGCTGGCCGCACCAGGCCACGAATTTGTCACGCGCCAGCGGCCGGCTCACCAGCACCTGCCCGTCTGCGGCGACGGCGTGAACCTGAATCACTTGTTTGGCAAGGTCCACGCCCACCCGAACCACGTTCTCCAATGCATTCGAACTCACCGCGGCCATCCCCGGATCAATTTTCGAGGCGCGATGACAGTGGAGCCTTCACGACAGGCCGCGCCTGCGGCGTTGGCTTCGTGTGTGCGTTCGTCATCACCGAGTCACACCGGGTTCATGCCGGCGTCATGTCCGTTGCCCAGCATGCGGCTGTTCAACCGGAGGGCGACATGAACGATTTGCTCGCGCCGAACATTCGGCCATTCACCGCGCGCAACGACGCGACATTGCAGGCTCGGCAGCCGCAGCGCGCCGACCCTGGCTTCGAGGTGCTGTGGGCCCGCGAAGCGAGTGAGGTGCGCGACGCGCAGCGTTTGCGCTTCCGCGTCTTTTCAGAAGAAATGGGCGCGCAGCTGACGCCCCTGGCCGGCGCGCCGGCCGGCCACGACGTGGACCGTTTCGACGCGTTCTGCGAACACCTGCTGGTGCGCGCGAACAGCGCTCGCGGCGAGCCCGGCGAAGTCATCGGCACCTACCGTGTGCTGACACCCGACGCCGCGCGCCGCGCCGGTGGGCTCTACAGCGACACCGAGTTCGATCTGGAACGTGTGCGGCCCTGGCTCGGCACGGCTGTCGAGCTGGGCCGCTCGTGCGTGCACCCGCAGTGGCGCGCCGGCGGCGTGGTGATGGCGCTGTGGGGCGCGCTAGGCGAGTTCATGCTGGCCAACCGACTCGACACGATGATCGGCTGCGCCAGCATCGGCATGCGCGACGGCGGGCACGGTGCGGCGAGCTTGTGGGCACGGCTGCGCGAGACCCACCTCGCGCCGCCCGAATGGCGCGTCACACCTCGGCTGGCCTTGCCGGTCGACGAGCTGCGGCAGGATCTGGAGATCGACACACCGGCCTTGATCAAGGGCTACCTGCGCTGCGGCGCCAAGGTGCTGGGCGCCCCGGCCTGGGACCCGGACTTCCGCACCGCCGACTTGCCGCTGCTGATGCGTTTCGACGATCTGCCGGCCCGCTACAGAAAGCACTTTCTGGGCGCTTGAGGCTGCGCCGCGAGCCAGTCACCCACTTGCTGCGCGACCCACACGCCGTCGTCGAGCGGCAGGTCGTGACCCGCCGTGGGGTGGGTGCGCAGCTCGGCGCACCAGGCCTGCGCCAGCCGCTGTGAGCAACGCGGGGAGACCAGCCCATCGGCCGCGCCGACGAGCACCAGCAGCGGCACTTGCGGCGCAGCGCGTGGCGCGCTGAACCGCGCTGCGGCCCACAGCTGCCGCAAGGCATTGGCACGCGACACCGGGTTCTCGCGGCGCCAGCTCACCCACTGCGCGAGCAGCGTCGCTGTGTCCACCGCCGGGTGCCGCGTGGTGATCTCGAGCACCGTGCGCTCGTTCGCCTCCGGGTCGCGCGAGAGCGCCATGCCGAGCACGGCGCGGTAGTTGCGCGGCCGCAGCCGCTGGTACCAGGGGCTGAATGTGCGCAGGCTGGTGTTGACCAGCACGCAGCCTTGCAACTCGCCGGGGTGCTCGCCGGCCCAGGCCAGCGCCACCATCGCGCCGAGCGACATGGCAAGCAGGTGGTAGGGCGGCGCCAGGCCACGCTCGCGCAGCGCCGCGCGACATGCCGCGGCCATCTCGGGCACGCTCGCCGGGCTCGTCTGCAAATGCAGGCGCCCGTTGCCCGGCAGGTCGAGCGCGATCACCGGCGCTGCACCCAGCTGCGCCTGCAGCAGCGCAGGAAAGTCGCCCCAGTGGCGGCTTTCACGGGTGAGCCCGCGCAGCAGCACCCAGGTGCTCATCGGTACCAGCGCTGCAGCGCCAGCGCGTGATGGCGTTCGCGTGCCGCGCCGGTGGGCAGCCACTGGCGGTGGCTGGAGGCGGCACGCGTCAGGAAGTCGAACCACGCCATGTGCCGTCGCAACACCCGCTGCTGGCGGTGTTCGATCAGCGGGTTGAAGATGCCGTGGCGGCTGAAAAGCTGGCGCGGGTTCTTCTTGACCCAGAGCCAGGACCCCATCTCAAGCGTGAGGGGCAGGAACATGCGCTCGTTATCAACGTTGGCTTGAAGATAGAGGTGGTCCCACAGATCACCGTGCGTCAGGTACTGGCGGCTCTGCGGCTCGAGCACATAGCGGTGGTGGGCGTGGCTGTGGTCGAAGATCTCGCTCAGTGCGTGCACTTCGGCCAGGTGCGCGATCGGCCGCGCGGTGTGCGCGAACGGGAACCAGATGCGGTCGACCGTGCCGAAGCCCGAATGGCAATCGAGCGCGATGCTGAAGGGCCGCGTCAGCAGTTCGGTGCGCACCAGATCGCACAGCGCCTGGCTCTCGGTTTCCATGGGCGCGCCCTGCGGTCCGCGGTACCAGGGCAGCCCGGCGCTCACCCGCTGCCCGCCGATCAGCCACGGCACCGCTTCGCTTGCGTCGAGCGGCGCATTGCGCATCAGGTCCACGCCGTTCGGGTTGGCGCGTGTGCCGCGCCACACACCGCCGGGGTTGACGAGCGGCATGAACACCAGCCGCAGGGTTTCGAGCTGGCGCTGCAACACGCTGTCCCAGCGCAGCCGCCGCACGAGGCTGCGCAGGTAGGTCAGCACGAGCTCGGCGCCGATGCGCTCCAGGCCGTGCACACCACCGAAAAAACCCACCGCCGGAACCTGCGGATCGGGGTTGCCCAGGGCGATGGCGTAGAGCTGCATGCGCTGGCCATGGCAGGCAACGTCGCCGACCACGCGGTGCTCGATCCGCGAGCCGCCTTCTTCGATGATTTGCTGCAGTTCGACCAGCTCGGGCAGTTCGGTGGGGCTCACACAAGGGGTCGCGGAGGCGTCGGGCAACGATCGTCGAGGATAGCCGTGCGGCCCCCCGTTGCCGAGCTCCGGCCGCGCCGTGCGCACGCCGCGCCACACCCGCACCGCATGACATCAAACCGACACACGAACAGGCTACGTTCGAGCAACCCACTCCCCGAGCCACCATGCCGAACCGCGCCCGCCCGTTGATCGCCCCTTCAGCCTTCGCGCTGGGCGCCGCAGTCGTGTGGGGCTTGATCGAATGGGTCGCGTTGTGGCGCAGCCGCTGGCGCGACCGCAAGGCGCCTGTCTTGCGGCGCTGACACTGAAAAAGCGAACCGCATGCCTCGTGTTCACCGGCCCGATCACGAAGGCACGGGCGCGGCGCGTGATTTGGCAAGGCCCGCGATCAGCTGCCACATGATGAAGACGCCGATCAGGCCCAGCAGCGTGCCGCTGATGGGGCGCGTGAAGAACGAGCTGAAGTGGCCACGGCTCAGCAGCAGCGCACGCCTGAAGTTCTCTTCGAGCATCGGGCCGAGAATGAAGCCCAGCATCAGCGGCGCCGGGTCCAGATCGAGGCGCAGGAACATGTAGCCGACCAGGCCGAAGCCGGCGGTGATGAAGATGTCGTCCAGGTTGTTGTTGACGCTGTAGGTGCCGATGCAGCAGAAGAACAGGATCGACGGGAACAACACCGCGTAGGGAATCTTGAACACCGACAGCCAGTAGCGCACCAATGGCACGTTCAGTGTGATCAGGAAACAGTTGCCGACCCACATGCTGGCCACCAGGCCCCAGAACAGATCGGGGTGGTTGGCGATCATGTTCGGGCCGGGCTGGATGCCCTTGATGATGAAGGCCGCCATCATCAGCGCCATGACCGCGTTCTCGGGAATGCCGATGCTCATCAGTGGAATGAAACTGGTGCGCGCTGCCGCCTCGTCGGCAGCGGCTTGCCCGGCCACACCCTCGATCGCGCCGCTGCCGATCTCATGCTTGTACTTGCTGACCTTCTTGTCCACGGCGTAGGCCGCAAACTGTGCGATCACCGGGCCGCCGCCGGGCAGAATGCCGAGCAGAGAGCCGATCACGCTGCCGCGCAATGCGCTGGGAATGATGCGTTTGAACTCGGCCCACGTGGGAATGAGATTGATCTTGCCGTTGAAGGGTGTGCGCTCATCTTTGTTGTCGAGATTTTTCGTGATCTCGGCAATGCCGAAGCACCCCAGCGCGATGCTCACCAGGCCGATACCCTCGGCGAGGAAAGGTACGTCCATGGTGAAGCGAGGCGTTCCACTGTTGACATCCGTTCCTATCGAGCCTAGCAGCACGCCGATCAAGCACATAGCCATGCCGTTGAGCAGACTGCCGGTGGTGACGAAGCTGACGCAAACAAAGCCCACCAGCATGAGTGCACAGTAGTCAGCAGG
>JANYFX010000589.1 GCA_025359585.1 Rhizobacter sp.
TGTTCTGAACATGACCATGACTTCAAACCCCGAGAAAGCCGCACCGCGCATCGACTATGTTTCGGACGTGGCCTGCCCCTGGTGCGCCGTCGGCCTGAACTCGCTCGAAAAGGCATTGCAGGCGGTGGCCGGCGAGATCCCGGTCGAGTTGCATTTCCAGCCCTTCGAACTGAACCCCACGATGGCTCCCGAGGGCGCCGATGCCGGCGAGTACCTGAAGGCGAAGTACGGCATGGGCGACGAGCAGCTGGCCCGCAACCGCGCCAACATCCGCGCACGCGGCGCGGCGGTGGGTTTCGACTTCGGCGATCGGGTGCGGGTCTGGAACACCTTCGACGCGCACCGCCTGCTGCATTGGGCCGGGCTGCAGGGCGGCGACGCGCAGCGCGCGTTGAAGCACGCGATGCTGCAGGCCTATCACGGCCAGGGGCTGAACCCGTCCGACCCGCAGCTGCTCGCACGGCTGGCGGGCGAGGCCAGGCTCGATGCCGCGGAGGCCGTCGCGGTGCTGAGCGAGGGCCGCTACGCCGACGAGGTGCGCGCGGCCGAGGCCGAGTGGCAGCGCGCCGGCATCCAGTCGGTGCCCGCCATCGTGATCAACCGGCAGCACCTGATCTCTGGCGGCCAGCCGCCCGAGGTGTTCGAGAAGGCGTTGCGACAAATCGCGGAGAGTTCGCTGCAGTGATTCAAGCCATGGCGCCACTCAAGCGCATCCACGCCGGCGTGCTGGACATCAGCTACTTCGAGACCGGCCCGGCCGACGGTCCGCCGGTGTTCCTGATGCACGGCTTTCCCTACGACATCCACGCCTATGCCGAGGTGTCGCCCCTGCTGGCGGCGGCGGGTTGCCATGTGTTCGTGCCCTGCCTGCGCGGCTACGGCGAAACGCGCTTTCTCGATGTTGCAACTCCGCGCTCGGGCGAACAAGCCGCGCTCGGCTCCGACCTGCTCGCGCTGATGGATGCGCTGAAGGTTCCACGCGCTGTTCTGGCCGGCTACGACTGGGGCGGCCGTGCCGCTTGCGTCGTGGCCGCGTTGTGGCCGGAGCGCTGTGCAGGCCTCGTGTCATTCAACAGCTACAACATCCAGGACATCGCCCGGGCCACGGAGCCTTCGAAGGCCGAAGACGAACATCGGCTCTGGTACCAGTACTACTTTCACAGTGAGCGCGGCCGCGCCGGGCTCGTCAAAGACCGCCGAGGCCTCACGCGGCTGCTGTGGCAGCTCTGGTCGCCGACATGGGCGTTCGACACCGCCACCTTCGAGCGCAGCGCGGCCGCTTTCGACCACCCGGACTTCGTCGACGTGGTGATCCACTCGTACAGGCACCGCTTCGGCCTGGTGCCGGGCGACCCGGCGCTGGAACACATCGAGCGCCGACTCGCGTTGCAGCCGGCCATCACGGTGCCCGCGATCACCTTCGATGGCGTCGACGACGGCGTGCGCGGGCCGGCAGACGCGTCTGCACACGCTTCGAAGTTCACCGGGCCGCGTTCGCACCGGCTCGTACCCGGCGTCGGCCACAACATGCCGCAGGAGGCGCCGCGCGTGTTCGCTGAAGCCGTGCTCGAAATGGTCAGCCCGCTGCGTTGACGAGCAGCGCTCGGTCTTGACTCAGAAGATGCTCGATCGCCGCGTTGACCGCCGCGATCTGGGCCTCGTTGCATTGATCGGGGGTGGCGGTCGGGCTGTCCGGGTAGACCTCCGTGGTCGTCACGAACCGCGCGCCGGTCATGCCGCCACACAAGCCGCTTGACCGCTGGGCGATGTTGATGACACCCTCCTGTTGCAGCGGCGCACCGATGATCGAGCCCCGTTCGTCGGGGGCGGCGATGTGGGTCACGCGGCGCACGGCGTCGATCAGGGCGCGCTGGAATTCAGGAACCGGCCGCTCGCTGTCGGCCACCAGGTAGAAGCCGTCGGGAATCGCGTCTCGATCGAAAGGCACGCCGTCGCGCGCGGCTTTGGCCGGGCCGAATTCGCTGTTGTCGGTGTCGGTGGTCTCGTGCAGATCGACATGCACGTCGACGCGCTCGCAGTTCGCAGAAACACAGGCCATCGCCAGCGCCGACTCGGCGGCCGGGCTGTTCGGCCTGAACTGCCGGTTCGGGTCGAGCGCCTCGGGGTTCCAGCGGTTGATGGTCTCGAAGCCCCACGGGCTGATGCAAGGCAGCACCAGCAGGTTGACGGCCTCGGCATGTGCGTCGAACTCGTGCAGGATCCAGCGCAACGCCCCCTGAACGCCACTGGTCTCGTAGCCATGCACGCCGCCGGTGACGAGCACGACGGGGCGATTCGGCTCCCACCGGCGGCTGCGCACCGCGCAGAGTGGGTAGCTGCCGAATCCGAAGCCTGTGTAGTCGAGAACCCCGTACTGGAACAGCTCGGCCTGCGCGGGCAAACAAGTCTGGAGCGGCGCGAGCACCTCATCCACATAACTTCGCTGGACGCGCTGGCGACCGAGCCAAGTGGCCTTGTCCGCAGCGCTCCACGGGGTGCCGGGCTGGCCGATCGGGTAAGGGCTGCGAGGATCAGACGGCATCGTTGCTTTCAAGTCAGAACACCCGGAAGCGAAGGTAGGCGGCCTGCGGGTCTTCGCCGGCGCGGATGGCGCGCACCATGTCGCCCTCGGTGGCCATTTTGCGTTCGGCGGCGGCCACGACCGCTTCGACCTCGGCCGCACCGATGAGGATGATGCCGTCGCGGTCGGCCAGCACGTGGTCGTCGGGCAGGACCTGCTGGCCGCCGATGGCCACCGGCTCCTCGAAGGCCTCGGCACGCCATGCGCACACGATGTCGATGGGCGTGGCGAACCGGGCGAAGACCGGGAAGCCCTGGTCGGCCACGGTCTGGATGTCACGGCACCCGCCGTCGACGATGTAGCCGCGCACGCCCTTGATCTTCAGCGCCTCGGCCGACAGGCCGCCGAACAGCGCGCGGGTGTCGTCCTGCGGCTGGCACACCACCACGTGACCGGCCGGCGCGCGCGAAAGCAGGCCAGCCCACTCGTACAGCGACGCGTGCTTGTCCATCGTGGGGTCGGGCCGCCCGCGCACGGTGAACACCGGCCCGGCGGCCCGCATCGTCGGCTCCAGCCCATTGATCCTGCGCGGCAGCACGCGCAGGGGCAGGCCAAGGTCTTTCATCACGTCGTGGATCACGGAGCTGTGGCAGGCGTGGAGGCGGTCGGCAAGCGTCATTCGGGTCTCCTCGGGACCTTCGGAGGCTACCAGGGCGTCGTCCGATAGTCCTTCAGGAACTGCCCCCACACATGCTCGCCGGTGTTGATGCCGTTGATGATGGGGTCGAGGATGCGGGCCGCGCCGTCGATGATGTCGAGCGGCGGGTGAAAGCGGTGCTCGGCATCATCGACGGCGCGGCCCGCATCCTCGACCCCATCATCAACGGCATCAACACCGGCGAGCATGTGTGGGGGCAGTTCCTGAAGGACTATCGGACGACGCCCTGGTAGCCTCCGA
>JANYFX010000617.1 GCA_025359585.1 Rhizobacter sp.
CGCCAAGTCTGCGGGCCGGTGCCACTACTGCTCCACGCCGCTGACGCTCGATGGCACATGGCACGTCGAGCACATGTTCCCTCGCGCACTCGGCGGGGCCGACGAGATCGGCAACCTGGTCGCGGCCTGCGCGCCTTGCAATCTGGCGAAGCGCGATCGCACGGCGCTCGAGTTCGTGCTACTGAAGGAAACGCCGTGACCGTGTCCGCGAAGTCTGACGAGACCACGCAGAGTCCGTTCCTCGCAATCGAACGCGACTGGGCCGGCTTGAAGGACCTGGTCGCGGACAAGGGTGCCTATCTCGCGGAAGGTTTGCTCTGGCGAACGTCGGTGTCGACGGAGGTGGCGCGCCTGGCTGCCCGTGCACGGGCAGTTTGCGGCGCCGAGCGGCCCTGGTCTGAAGTGGTCGAGATTGCCGAGTACGCAGGTTGGGAGCTGGACCTGCGCGCCGAGAAACTCGCCGACGACTGGCGCCGGGCCATCGCTGAATCGACCATGACAGCGACCTCCGTGATCCTCGTTCACGGTCCGGCCGAGATCCTCGCTTGGGGCCTGCTCTGGAGCCTCAACAATCCGGAAACGGGAACTGCACTCAAGGACCGTCCCGTACCCCCTGCAATCGCGATCACGAGCAGCCAGACACTGGCGGCCTTTGCGTTGCTGATGATCGACCACGCCGTCTACGACATGAGCAAGGGTCGATCCGTCACCGCGTTGGAACTCTTGAGCATCGGCGGCTCCGCACTTGCATACGCGACCATGGACAAGGCGCAGAGCGACGCTGCAAAGCAACTGTTCAACGAACGCTCTGCTCGCGGTCTGGCCGGTGCGAAAGGGAAGTGGAGCTCCATCAGCGAGCATCAAACTGACGCGCTTCGCATGGCCAATGAAGGCCGCTACAAGTCTCGGATCGACGCGGCGCGAACCATTGCGCAGAACCTCGTGAAGGCGTCCCCCGCCGGCAAGGACGAGTTCTACACCGTCGAGACCATCGACGGATGGCTCAAGAAAGCGGGCTGGAAAGCAACACTCTGAGAGGCGTCTGCGGCGCATACGGGGGTGCCTGCCCGGCATACGGGGGTGCCTGCCCGGCATACCGACTACCCAGAGGAACCGCAAGAAAAGAGGATGCGTCCATCGCAACCCCCGAACGGGAAACAGCATGGAAGCAGTCGCAAACGCAGTCACCGAACGGATCGCGCCTTCGGGACTCATGAACCCCGAGCAGGCCGCTCAGTACCTCAGCATCAAACCGGCCACCCTCGCCGTCTGGCGCTCGACGAACCGTCGGAAGCTCGCCTACGTGAAGGTCGGTGGGCAGGTGCGCTATCGACGCGCGGACCTGGATCAGTTCATCACCGAAAACCTCTGCAACGCTTCGTGAGGCGTGGCCATGGACCAAACTCACGGCGCGTCGAGCGCAGGGCCGAGAACACCCACAAATGACGAGACCTCGACCGCTGGCACGGTGCGAGGCCTCAGGGATCAGGAAAACACGGCGCGATCGGAGTATGAGGCAGCAGGTGATGACCCCGCAACCACGTCCCCGAAAACGCGAGAAAACGCAACATTGCGGGCCGTCGGCACAGCAGAGGCCGACCGCAAGTTCTTCGCGACGCTGCAGGCTCGCGCGGCACTCGCTGGCGTCGCTCTCAGTCGCACCGAGGACGACTGCGGGCGTGAGGTCTTCATCGCCTCGAAGTGGGCTCTGACGAAGGAACTGGCCAGCTTGGCCGAGGTCGAGGAACTTCTCGTCCGGATCGGGGGCCAGCATGGGCCGAAGCCATGACGAACGCCCCCATGGCGAGCGGCGGCGCGATTGACTGGGACGGGCCAAATCGGCAACCCTGCCCGGGCTGCGGCCGCAGCTTGAGGGACCGCACTTGCGGTGTGACAGTCGAGCACGATGGCGGCGTGGCGCATTGCTTCCGCTGCGGCTACGTCGAGACCAGCCGCGGAGACGACCGTCAGCGCAGGCCCGGCGTTCGCAAAGAACGTGCGGCGGCGGCGGCGCGCCACGAGACGCTGTCGGAGTTCGGTCGTGAGCTCTGGGCCTCGTGTGGGCCGCTCGCCGGCGAAGGTCTAGCGTATCTGCTCGCAAGAGCGTGCGTGATCCCGCCCGAGGGCGGACACCTGCGTTACCACCCTGCCCTGAAGCACCCGCCGAGCGGCATGGCAGCCCCCGCGCTCGTGGCGCTAGTCACCGACGCGGCGACCGGGCAGCCGCTCACGCTGCATCGCACGTGGATCCGCGCTGACGGCAACAAGGCGTCACTGGATCCGCCGCGCATGCTTCTTGGCGGCCATCGCAAGGCCGGCGGCGTGGTGAGGCTGTGGCCTGACGATGCTGTGACAACGGGCCTGGGCATCGCCGAAGGCATCGAGACCGCACTGAGCCTGGCGCACGCCTTCACGCCGGTCTGGGCTTGCATAGACGCCGGCAACCTGGCCGCGCTGCCAGCGCTGGCGGGCATCGAATCACTGCTGATCGCCGCGGACCACGATCAAGCCGGCATCGACGCGGCCGAGGCCTGCGCACAGCGGTGGGCCGACGCCGGCGCCGATGCGCGCATAGCGATGCCTCCTTCCCCCAAAACGGATCTGAACGACATGGCAAGGGCAGCATGAGCGCGACCGCAATTCGTGAGGCAGCAAGCAAGGCTCGCTCGGTGCCGCCAAGGGTGCCCCCGAAGCATCATCCCGAAGGAGTTGCCGGTGTCGACGACGTCGTGAAAAATCAGGCGCCGCTCTTCGCGGTGGTCGACCTGGCCGACCTGGAGACGACCACCCACGCGCCTCAGGACTGGTTCTGGAGCGGCTATGTGCCGGCCGGCCACCTGACCTACTGGAGCAGCCATGGCGGCGCCGGGAAGACCACCCTCGGCCTGCTGCTGGCGTGCTGTGCGGCAATCGGCCGCGACTGCCTCGGCAAGCCGACAAAAGAGGCGGTCGTCTGC
>JANYFX010000647.1 GCA_025359585.1 Rhizobacter sp.
AACATGCTCGAATCGCGCGGCATGAAGGGCACCGACAAGCAGCTCGAAAAGGCCCGTTCGCAAATCCGCGATCGGCTGACCCAGCTCGCGCCGATCTTCCTGAAGAACAAGTACATGCTCGGCGACGATTTCTCGATGCTCGACGTCGCGATCGCGCCGCTCTTGTGGCGCCTCGACTACTACGGCATCGACATGTCGAAGAACGCCGTGCCGCTGCTGAAGTACGCCGAGCGCATCTTCTCGCGCCCGGCCTACATCGAAGCGCTCACACCGTCGGAAAAGGTGATGCGCAAGTAAGCGCGGCGCCGCACACGCCAACCGCCACGATGAGCTCGCCCCCGATCGCCCCCGCGACTGCCGGCACGTCCACGCGCCCGTACCTCATACGGGCGCTGCACGACTGGTGCACCGACAACGGCTTCACGCCGTATGTCGCGGTGTTCGTCGACGCGAGCGTGCAGGTACCGATGGAATACGTGAAGAACAACGAGATCGTGCTCAACGTCGGCTTCGAGGCGACGAGCTCGCTGAAGCTCGGCAACGAAGCCATCGAGTTCAAGGCACGTTTCGGCGGCAGCTCACGCGAGATCGTCGTGCCCATCGATCATGTGATCGCGATCTACGCGCGCGAAAACGGGCAGGGCATGGCGTTTCCGATGCCCGCCGACGGGCACAAACCAGCCGCAGGCGAGCCCGATGCGGCCACGATCGCCAGCGGCGTGAGCGCGATGCGCGGCCCGCGTCTCACGCTGACCGGCTCGTCCAACGCCAAGGCCGAAAACACCCGCGACGACGCCGACGGCCCGACACCGCCGGAGCCGCCGACCGGTGGCCGGCCATCGCTCAAGCGTGTCAAGTAGCAGCGGCGGCGAGACCTATACTTTCATCCCCTGAAGTTTCGGCCCATCGAGGGCCTGATTCGGCAGCGCCGGCTTAGCTCAGTTGGTAGAGCACCCGCCTTGTAAGCGGAAGGTCGTCAGTTCGATTCCGACAGCCGGCACCATCTCCCGTTCAGCACAGTTGGTTTCACAGAGACCGGCTGCGGGCGCTCAGCCCGATTGAACCTTGACCCTGACTGCGTTAACCTGCCAGCCTCGCTCTCGAAGAACTTCTTCCAGGCGCGGCTGAAGTTGCCGCAGCTTGGCAGCCACAGAGGCATTGGCCGCCAACAAGGACCAGCCCGCTTCATCGACCGGCCCCGGCTTCACGTGCGGGGCCAATGCGGCCGGCAGGCAAGGCTTGATCGCGGAGAAGCGGGCATTCGAGTCCTGCATCAACTGCGCCAGGCGCGCCAGAGGCGCACTGCGCTGCAGCGCCTCTTCGATGCGCAAGGCGTTGGGCGTGACCGGAGTTGGCTTTGGGTTCACCCGAGGGAGTGTAGCGATGCAGATCTTGATCACCCACGGCACGTTGGCGCGCACGCGCGTGCTGCAGTTCAACCGCTGGCAGCTCGGCGCGGCCCTCGCGGCCCTGATCGTCGCATTGACCTTGCTCTCGGGCACCGTCTACCACTTCGTGTTCCTGAAAGCCGCGCGTGAAGGCTGGCCGGTGGTGAGCCCGCTGATGCGGCTGGTGGTTCGCGACGAGTTCGCGCAGCGTGACCGCTTCCTGCGCGAGAACCTCGACGCCATGGCGCAGAAGGTCGGCGAAGTGCAGGCCAAGATGATCAAGCTCGAAGCGATGGGCGAGCGGGTCTCGGGCATCGTCGGCATCAAGCCCGACGAGCTCAAACAACTCGCGCCGAAGTCGGCTGCGGGCGGGCCCTTCGTGCCCTTCGCGCCGGGCGCGGGGCTCTCGATGGACCAGTTGAAAGGCACGCTCGGCTCGCTCGACGTGGAGGCCGACCAGCGCACCGACCTGTTCACGCTCGTCGAGTCGCGCCTGCTCGAAAAACGCCTCGCCGACCTGATGATCCCCAACAGCCGCCCGGTCGAAGGGCCGATCGGCTCGGGTTTCGGTTTTCGCTCCGACCCGTTTTCTGGCCGGGCCGCCTTGCACACCGGCCTGGACTTTCCGGCCGAGGCCGGCACCAAGGTCTACGCTTCGGCCGGCGGCGTGGTGCTGCTGAGCGAATATCACCCGGAGTACGGCAACCTGGTCGAGCTCGTCCACGGCAACGGCCTCGTCACCCGCTACGCGCACAACTCGCGCGTGTTGGTGAAAGTGGGCGATCTCATCAGGCGTGGTCAGGTCATCTCCGAGGTCGGTACCTCGGGCCGCTCGACCGGGGCCCACCTGCACTTCGAAGTGCTGCTCGACGGTGTGCCGCAAGACCCGGCGAAGTTTTTGGCGGGTGGCGAAGCGGCTTCGCTGGCCGCGGCCAAACCGAGGCGAGCGCGGCGCTGAGCCTGTGTGGCGACGCGGCTTCGGTGCAAGGCGCCGCCGCAGTGCCCGAATGCTAAAATTTGCGGCTTTGGCGGGCTTGCTCCGCCTTGTGACCGCCGTGCAATCACCTTGAATTTGCGCGGGCCGCCCGCAGCTTTCACCTTTCGCCGCTTCGATTTTCAGCCCAGGCTCCGGCCGGTTGAGCAGCGGTTTTCGCCCCGCGATTTCAACCCCGTACGCCGCATGTTGCCCAAGATTCTCACTTCGATTTTCGGTAGCCGCAACGACCGCCTGCTGAAGCAGTACCGACAGGTCGTCACCCAGGTCAACGCACTGGAATCGCAGTTCGAGGCGCTCGACGATGCCGCGCTCGTGGGCAAGACGGCTCAGTTCCGAGCCCGTTTTGCGGCCGGCGAAACACTCGACAAGCTGCTGCCCGAGGCTTTCGCCACCGTGCGCGAAGGCAGCAAGCGCGTTCTGAAGATGCGCCACTTCGACGTGCAGTTGATCGGCGGCATGGTCCTGAACGACGGCAAGATCGCCGAGATGCGCACCGGCGAAGGCAAGACGCTGATGGCGACGCTGCCGGTCTACCTGAACGCCATCACCGGCAAGGGTGTTCACGTCGTCACGGTCAACGACTACCTCGCGCGGCGCGACGCCGAATGGATGGGGCGGCTCTACACCTTCCTCGGCCTCACGGTCGGTGTGAACCTGCCGCAGATGCCGCGCGAAGAAAAGCAGGCCGCCTACGCCGCCGACGTGACCTACGGTACCAACAACGAATTCGGCTTCGACTACCTGCGCGACAACATGGTGCAAGACATCGCCGACCGCGTTGCGCGCGGCCTGTCTTACGCGATCGTCGACGAGGTCGACTCGATCCTGATCGACGAAGCGCGCACACCGCTGATCATCAGCGGCCAGGCCGAAGACCACACCGAGATGTACGTGCGCATCAACGCCGTCGTGCCGCGACTGAAGAAGCAGATCGGCGAGCTCGATCTGCGCACCGGCGAAGGCGTGATCGAGCCGGGCGACTTCACGGTCGACGAAAAGAGCCACCAGGTTTTCCTGACCGAAGACGGGCACGAAAACGCCGAGCTGATCCTCGGTCAGGCCGGCCTGCTGGCCGAAGGCGCGAGCCTGTACGACCCGGCCAACATCACGCTGATGCACCACGTGTACGCGGCGCTGCGCGCCAAGCACCTGTACAACCGCGACCAGCACTACGTGGTGCAGGACGGTGAAGTCATCATCGTCGACGAATTCACCGGCCGTTTGATGACGGGCCGGCGCTGGTCCGACGGCCTGCACCAGGCGGTCGAGGCGAAGGAAGGCGTGCAGATTCAGAACGAGAACCAGACGCTCGCGTCGATCACGTTCCAGAACTACTTCCGCATGTACGGCAAGCTCTCGGGCATGACCGGCACGGCCGACACCGAGGCCTACGAGTTCCAGGAAATCTATGGCCTGGAAACGGTGGTGATCCCGCCCAACAAGCCCACGATCCGCAAGGACGAACTCGACCTCGTCTACAAGACCACGCGCGAAAAATTCGAAGCGGTGATCGAAGACATTCGCGACTGCCACGAGCGTGGCCAGCCGGTGCTGGTGGGCACGACCTCGATCGAGAACTCCGAGCTGATCTCGGGCCTGCTGCAAAAAGCCAAGCTGCCGCACAACGTGCTCAACGCCAAGCAGCACGCCCGCGAGGCCGAGATCGTGGCCCAGGCCGGCCGCCCCGGCGTGATCACGATCGCCACCAACATGGCCGGCCGCGGCACCGACATCGTGCTCGGTGGCAACGTCGAGAATCAGACCAAGATCATCGACGCCGACGAGTCGATCAGCGAGGCCGACAAGGCCGCGCGCGGCCAGCAGTTGATCGACGAATGGCAAGGCCTGCACGACAAGGTCAAGGCCCAGGGCGGCCTGCGCATCATCGCGACCGAGCGCCACGAGTCACGCCGCATCGACAACCAGTTGCGCGGCCGCTCCGGCCGCCAGGGCGACCCGGGTTCGTCGCGCTTCTACCTCTCGCTCGACGACTCGCTGATGCGCATCTTCGCCGGCGACCGCGTGCGCGCGATCATGGAGCGGCTGAAGATGCCCGACGGCGAGGCGATCGAAGCCGGCATCGTCACGCGCAGCATCGAGAGCGCGCAGCGCAAGGTCGAAGCCCGCAACTTCGACGTGCGCAAGCAGCTGCTCGAATACGACGACGTGAGCAACGACCAGCGCAAGGTGATCTACCAGCAGCGCAACGACATCCTCGAAGCGCCGAGCCTGTCGGCCCAGATCGACAACCTGCGCGAAGGCACGATGACCGACGTGGTGCGCACCTTCGTGCCGGCCGACAGCGTCGAAGAGCAGTGGGATCTGGCCGCGCTCGAAAAGGTGCTGCGCGAGGAATGGCACCTCGAGGTGCCGCTCGCGAGCGAGGTCGACAAGAGCGCGTCCATCACCGACGAAGACGTGACCGAGCGTGTCGTGAAGGCGGCCGATGAAGCCTTCAACGCCAAGGTCGAGCGTGTCGGCCTGGAGCAGTTCACGCCCTTCATGCGCATGATTCTGCTGCAGTCGATCGACTCGCACTGGCGCGAACACCTGGCCGCGCTCGACTACCTGCGCCAGGGCATTCACCTGCGCGGTTACGCGCAGAAGAACCCGAAGCAGGAGTACAAGCGCGAGGCCTTCGACCTGTTCTCGCAATTGCTCGACGTGGTCAAGATGGACGTGACGCGCACGCTGATGACCGTGCGCATCCAGTCGCAGGAAGAGGTGGCGCAGGCCGCCGAGGCGATCGAGGAGCGCGCCGAGCGCATCAGCAACGTGACCTACACGCACCCGAACGAAGACGGCAGCGTCTCCGAAGAAGCCGCGCCGGGTCTGCTGGCCGACGAAGTCCCCAAGGTCGGCCGCAACGACCCCTGCCCCTGCGGCAGTGGCAAGAAGTACAAACAGTGCCACGGCCGACTGGCTTGAAGCGCGGGCGGCGCTGCCACGTTTCAGAGTGAGGCCGTCGCGCCACTGAGGCGTGTCGCATGTTGATCCGCCTGCGGGCATTGCGGCACTTTTCGGTGCGCCACGGTATGCTCGTCGTCTATGTCTGTTGAGCCATCGACCGAATCCGGCGTTCGGCGCGAACTGCTGAGGCTCGCGCTTCACAACTCCGCGAGCAGCGTGCTGATGCAACTGGCTGCGGTCGCTGTCATCGTGCTGATGGGTGTGTCGGTGCGGCGTGTCGACGCGGCCATCGGCGCAGGCGTGCTCGGTGTGGCCGTGGCGGCCTGGCGCTTGTTGATCTCACGGCGCTACGTTCAGAACGCCACACTGTCGGAAGAGGCCGGCCGGCGCCTGCAATGGGAGCTCGAAGGCAACGCCGCACTCGCCGGTTTGATGTGGGCCGTGGGCACGGTCGGCATCTACCCGGCATTGGCCGGCACCATCGCGACCACATACGTCGCCATGGTGTTCGGCTCGATCACGGTAGCCGCATTTTTCATGACGCTGGTCGGTCGATCGTTTGTGATCCTCGCCGGCATCCAGCTCGGTGCGCTCATCGTTGCGAGCCTGGCGATTCCGGCGGTGCGCTCGGTGCCGCTCACGGTGCTGGCCCTGATCTTCGGCGCCACGGTCTACCGCGCTTCGCGCGAGTTCAAGTCGACCGCGTCGCGCGCCATCCTGCACAGCCACGAAGCCGATGTGGCCACCGTGTCGCTGCAGCGCGCGAAGGAGCTGGCCGAATCGGCGAACGTGGCGAAGTCGCAGTTCCTGGCGACCATGAGCCATGAGATCCGCACGCCCATGAACGGCGTGCTGGGTGCGCTCGACCTGCTGCGCCGCTCGCAGCTCGACGTCGACCAGCGCCGGCTGGTGCGCACGGCGGCGTCGTCGGGCGCTTCGCTGATGGCGATTCTCAACGACGTGCTCGACCACTCGAAGATCGAGGCCGGCAAGCTCAGCCTGCAATACCAGCCGATGTCGCTGAGCGCGATGGCGCTGTCGGTGATCGCGCTGTTTCGCGCCAACGCCGAAAGCAAGGGGCTCACGCTGCGGCTCGATCTGGCGCCCGAGCTCGACGACTGGGTGATCGGCGACGCGCAGCGTTTGAAGCAGGTGCTGCTCAACCTGGTCGGCAACGCCATCAAGTTCACCGAGCGCGGCGGCGTCACGCTCAAGCTCGGTCCGCAGCGCGCGCCCGAAGGCTGGGCCGGCGTGTTGTTCGAGGTCAGCGACAGTGGCATCGGCATGGAGCCCGGCGCGCTCGCCAACCTGTTCCAGCCGTTTCACCAGGTCGATGGCACACGCAGCCGCCGACGCGGGGGCACGGGCCTGGGGCTGGCCATCAGCCAGCGTATCGTCGAAGCGATGGGCAGCCACATCGATGTCAAGACCCAACCCGGCCGTGGCTCGCGTTTCCGCTTTGCCCTGTCGCTCGAACTCGACCGCTCTTCCGAGCACGCCGCTCCCACCGACTCGGCGATGGGTGGGCTCGACAGCACCGTGCCGCTGATGGGCCGCGTATTGGTGGTCGAAGACAACGACGTGAACCGCATGATCGCGCGCGAGGTGTTGCAGTCGCTCGGCCTCGCCGTGCTCGAAGCGAGCGACGGCCAGCAGGCGCTCGAGCTGCTGGAGCTGCAACCGGTCGATCTCGTGCTGATGGACTGCCAGATGCCGGTGATGGACGGTTATGTCGCGACCCAGGCGATCCGCAAACGCGAAACGCGGCTCGGCTTGCCGCGCCTGCCGGTGCTGGCGCTCACCGCCAACGCTTTCGAAGAAGATGCCGCACGCTCACGCGACGCCGGCATGGACGCCCACCTGGCCAAGCCCTACACGCGCGATCAATTGCAGGAGCTGCTCAAGTCCTGGCTGTGAAATTTCGCCCCCACGTCGCTCCGCTCCTGCCCCCCGAGGGGGCGCTCAGCCGCCTTGGGGCGGCCCGGCGCCGGCTGAAGTCGCGTCGAGATCAGGCCAGCGCGGCCCACTCTGTGACGCCGGTGCGCTCTTCGCCCCAGGCGGTGTCGAGCTCGATCTTCTTGATCGCTTCGACTGCACCTTCTTCGGCCCCGCCGGCCTTGCGCACCTGGGCGCGCGCGAGGCGCTCCATCAGGCGCAGGTCGCGGTCGGTGAGGGTCATCGCGGTTTCGGTCCACTGCTCGACGATCTGCATCAGCGTGGCATACGTGATCGGCGCGGCGACGCGGCGTGCCTCGAGCGCGGCGAGCGTGCCGCGCAGGCGCGGGTGCACCGAGTTCACCACCGCCGAGAGCGCGGCTTCGCCTTCGCCGTCTTCGACCACGAGGTCGGCCAGGTGGCGGCGGAACAACTGGTCGGCGGTGTAGAGCCGGCCCGACAGGATCATTTCGTTGGCGACCGAAAAGCCGGCCTTGCGGATCGTGAAGTTCCACGCGCCCATGCCCGGGAACAGGTTGAACAGCACTTCGGGGAAGCCGGCCTGCGCGCTGCGCTCGAAGATGACCTTGTGGAATGGCAGCACCGACTCGAGCCCGCCGCCGAGTGTGTCGCCTTGCACCAGCACGGTCGTGTGCACACCGAGCTGCGAGGCGTTTTCCATCCACCACACGAGGTCGACACAACGCCGGCCGTACATGCGCAGCGAGTCGAGGTCGCGGGCGCGAATCAGCAGCACGAACAGCGACAGGTCGCCGCCGAAGTTGAAGACACCCGGCACGTCGGACGTCATCACGAAGTGCTTCACGAGGCCGGCGCTTTCGGCGATGTCGGAGAACACCCGCTGCAGCTCGCCCATCGCGGCCAGGCTGTAACACTGGATCGGTTTCACGCAGGTGCGCACGCGCAGCGCGGCCAGTTCGGCGTTCCATTCGAGCCGGATGTACCGGTACGGCCGGCTCAGCATCGCGGTGAGGGCAGGGGGCGATGCAGGTTTCATACGGATTCGAACAGGCGGGTGAAGTGGTGAAAGTTGACGAGGGTGGACTCGGCGATCGCGTCGCGCGCTTCGTCGTCGGTGATGGTGTTGAGCAGGATGCGCAGCTCGGCCATGTGCTCGGTGTCCATCGTGGCGTGCGAGCTGATGAACGAGACGCCGCGGTCACCTTCGAGCAGCAGCGACTCGCGGATCGCCGAAGAGAACGGCCCGCCGTAGACCGACGCGATCACTTCCAATGCATACATCATGCCCAGCACCGAACACGGGTGGCGGCGGTCGGCCGACCAGTAGTTGTAGCCATTGAGCGCCAGCGTGTGGGTGCCGGCGGCGTGCGCGCGGGTGGCGGCGTGGGCCACGCCCACCGCTTCGAGGTCGTTCATCACCCACTCTTCGTGGCCCGACTCTTCCTGCATGTGCTCGTACAGGAAGTAGCGCACCTGGCGGTGGCTGTCGGGCACGCGGCTGGCCGCCGCGGCACACACCGGGTTGAAGTGCCAGACCACGTGGTACAGCTCCAGCAGCAGCTTGCGATAGCGTTCGACCGACATGCCGTTGGCCACGGCTTCCAGCACCACGGGGTTGGTTTCGAACTCGCGGCGCGCTTCGTCGGTGCGCGTCACCAGATCGGCGAAAAAAGGCAACATTCGGTGTCCTGGAAACAGAGCGTGGACCCAGGTCGGCCCACAAGGTAGGGATTGACACGGGTGAAGACAAATTCGTCAACAACTGTGAACTCTAATGCAGCGTTGTGACGTTGCCCATTGGCAGGCTTTACAGGTTGGCGCTTGTTTCACGTCGTTGTGGCGCGTTCAGCGACGTGCGGCCGGTGGTTCGCCAACTTGTGCAAAAGCGTTGGCTCGACGAGGCGCGGTTCATACAATGCCGCTCACCCTTTTCACTACGTGCCCTCTCCCATGCCGGTCAACCTGCAAGCCCCCGATCCCCAGAGCCTGTTCCCGGTGCAAGGCGTTGCGCTGGGCATCACGATGGCGGGCGTGCGCAAAGCCAACCGGCGTGACCTGACCGTTGTCACCATTGCCGAAGGGTCGAGCGTGGCCGGGGTCTTCACCGGCAACCGCTTCTGCGCCGCGCCGGTGCAGCTGTGCCGCACGCACCTCGCGGGCCTGCTCAGCCCGCGCGCCATCGTCGTCAACACCGGCAACGCGAATGCCGGCACGGGCGAAGACGGTCTGGCACGGGCGCGCGCCACCTGCGTGGCACTGGCCCGGCACCTGAAGATCGCACCCGAACAGGTGCTGCCGTTCTCGACCGGCGTGATCATGGAAAGCCTGCCCGTCGATCGCATCGAAGCCGGTTTGCCCGCGGCGATCGCCGATCTGGCGGCCGACCATTGGGGCGCGGCCGCCGAGGCCATCATGACCACCGACACGCTGCCCAAGGCGGCCTCGGCGCGGTTGCAGATCGGTGGCAAGACCGTCACGATCACGGGCATCAGCAAGGGCGCCGGCATGATCCGGCCGAACATGGCGACGATGCTGTCGTTCATCGCCACGGACGCGGTGATCGCGCCCGCGCTGGTGCAAGCGCTGGTGCGCGACGCAGCCGACCAGTCCTTCAACCGCATCACGATCGACGGCGACACGTCGACCAACGATTCTTTCGTGTTGATCGCCACGCAGCAGGCCCGCCACGCAGAGATCACACAACTCGACACCGGCGACGGCAAGCTGTTGCGCGACGCCGTGGTGATGGTCGCGCAGCAATTGGCGCAAGCCATCGTGCGCGACGGCGAAGGTGCCACCAAGTTCATCAGCGTCTGCATCGACGGTGGCAAAACCGAAGACGAGTGCCGCCAGGTGGCCTACGCCATCGCGCACTCGCCGCTGGTGAAGACGGCGTTCTTCGCGAGCGACCCGAACCTCGGGCGCATCCTCGCGGCGGTCGGGTATGCCGGCATCACCCACCTCGACCAGACGAAGATCGACCTGTTTCTCGACGACGTGGCTGTGGTCAAGAACGGCGGGAGGCTGCCGACCTACCGCGAAGAAGACGGCCAACGTGTGATGAAACAGAGCGAGATCACGGTGCGCGTGAACCTGCACCGCGGCCCGGCCAGCACGACCGTGTGGACCTGCGACCTCAGCTACGACTACGTGAAGATCAACGCCGACTACCGTTCCTGAGCCGGGGCAGAGTCAGGCTCTGCGCTGGCGCGCAACGCGAGGCACGGGTGTTCACGAGACACCCGACACTAGAACAAGGTGAGGCCATGAGACAGGTCGTGACGGAGTGGATCGGCGCTGCCCGCGCCAGCCTCGCGCTGCCCGCGGGCGACCTGCTCTTCGACGCGACATACCGGCGCCTGTGGACCTCGATCCTGATCAGCTCCTTCGGCGGCCAGGTGACGATGCTCGCGCTGCCGCTCACGGCCGCCGTGCTGCTGCACGCCAGCCCCACGCAGATGGGCCTGCTCACCGCGATCGAGATCCTGCCCTTCGTGCTGTTTTCGCTGCCCGCCGGCGTGTGGCTCGACCGCATGCGCAAGCTGCCGGTGTATGTCGTCGGCGAGACGCTGCTCGCGGTGGTGGTGGCCGGGGTGCCGCTGGCCTGGTGGCTGGGCTGCTTGTCGATGCCGTGGATGTACGTCACCGGCTTCGTGATCGGCACCATCGCCACCACCGCCGGCACCGCGGCGCAGATTGTGCTGACGCAGGTCGTGGCGCGCGAGCGGCTGGTCGAAGCGCACGCCAAGAATGCGCTCGCCACGTCGGGCGCCGAGGTCGCCGGCCCGGGCTTGGCCGGGGCGCTGATCAAGCTCGTGGGCGCGCCGCTCGCGCTGCTGGTCGACGCCGTGCTGCTGCTGATTTCGGCCGCGATCCTGCGCGGCATCATCGTGAACGAGGAGCGCCGCCGCCATGCCGACGAGCACTTCTTTCGCGACCTGCGCGCCGGCGTGCGCTTCGTCGCGCGGCACCGCCTGCTCGTCGCGCTGGCCTGTGCCGTGGGCTGCTGGCAGATGTGCCACAACGCGGCGGTGGTGGTGCAGATCCTGTTCGCGACGCGCACGCTCGGCCTGTCGGAGCAGGCGGTCGGCCTGAGCTACATGGGCATGGGGGCGGGCTCCATTGTCGCGAGCGTGTTCGGCAACCGCATCAGCCGCCGCATCGGGCCGGGGCCGTGCCTGGTGCTCGGCTTCGCGGTGTGCGGCGCCGGCTGGTTGTTGCTCGCCGTGGCGCCGGCGAACGAGTGGGGCGTGGCCGCGTTCGCCGCGATGCTGACGCTGTTTTCGATCGGCGCGGTATTCGTCTTCATCAACTTCCTCGCACTGCGTCAGGCCGTCACACCCGAACCGCTGCTCGGACGCATGACGAGCACGATGCGCTGGCTCATTTTGCTTCCCGCCGGCCCCGGGGCGCTGCTCGGCGGCTGGCTCGGCGAGCACGTCGGCCTGCGCTGGTCGCTCGCGTTTGCGGGCGGCACGGCGCTGCTGCTTGCCGTGGTCGCCTGGAGCGCGCCGGTGATCCGCAACGTGCGCAGCCTGCCCCAACCTGAAAACCCCGACGACTGGGTCGGTGGCGAGGCCGGCGTGCGGCCTGCGTCTTGATTGAAACACCCGAAGCACACCCGAAGGACCGCCCGCATGCACGACCCGCTGCTGATTCACGTACCCGAGCGCATTGACACCGAGCGCCTGATCATTCGTTGCGCGCAGCCGGGTGATGGCGCGGTGCTGAACGCGGCGGTCTGCGGCTCACTCGACGCGCTGCGGCCTTACGTGCCCTGGGCCGGCGTGGTGCCGACGCTGGCCGATTCGGAAGCGGTGTGCCGCAAGGCGCAGGCGCGTTTCAGGTTGCGCGAAGACCTGATGATGCTGATCTTCGAGCGCGCCGCCGGTGGGCTCGAAGGCGAACTGCTCGGCGGCACCGGCCTGCACCGCATGGACTGGAAGGCGCGCCGCTTCGAGATCGGCTACTGGCGCCGCACCGGCCGCGAGGGCCGGGGCATCGCCACCGAGGCGGTGCACGCGGTGGCGCGCCTGGCCTTCGACGAGTTGCTGGCGCAGCGTGTCGAGCTGCGCATCGACAACCTCAACCGGCCGAGCTGGCGTGTGGCCGAGCGCTGCGGGTTCACGCTCGAGGGCGTGATGCGGCGCGAGAGCCTGGCGCCCGACGGCACATTGCGCGACATGCGCATGTACGCCAAAGTGCGCGGCGCCGAAGAGCCGCTGCTCGACACCGAGCGCGTTTAGGCGAAGACCGAACTGCCGGGCGAAAACCGGTCGACCGCGTCGGTGATGATGCCGTCGATGCCGAGCCCGATCAAGCGCCGCGCTTCGGTCGCATCGTTCACCGTGTAAACGAGCGCTCGCAGCCCCACGCCATGCAACTGCGCGATGAGGTCTGCGTCCATCAAGGCAAACGCGGTCACGACGGCCACGCAGCCGAGCGCGCGGGCTTGTTCGAACCAAGCTTCGCGCAGCGTGTCGAGCAGCAGCGCGCGGGGCAGTTGTGGCGCCGTTTCGCGCGCAGCTTGCAGGGCTTCAGGGCTGAACGAACTCAGCAGTGGCAGCAAGCTGTCGTCGGCCCACAGGCGCGTCGCCTCCAGGCCGACAGCGCGGCCGGTCTGTGTTTCGAAACCCGGTGTCGGTTTGATCTCGATGTTCAAGGCGAAGCCGTTGCGCTGGCAATACGCCGCCACGCCCGACAGGCTCGGCAGCGGTTCACCGGCGAACGCCCGGCTGTGCCAGCCGCCAGCGTCTAGCAAAGACAACGCGCTCCAGCTTTGTTGCCCGGCGCTGCCCGCGCCCGAGGTGGTGCGCTCCAGCATGGCGTCGTGCAGCAGGAAGAGCACGCCGTCGGCACTCAGCTTCACATCACATTCGAAGGCGCGGTACCCGTGGCCCGCGCCGACACGAAAGGCCGCCAGCGTGTTCTCGGGTGCGAGTTTGCCGGCGCCGCGGTGCGCGACCCACAGCGGGTAGGGCCAGGCCTTCATCGTCACACGATGCGCTGGGTCGTCGCCGCGTCGAACCAGTGCAACTGGTCGGGCGCCGCCTGCAGCGTGACGATGTCGCCGATCTTCGGCGGCACGAGGGTCGCATCGATCCGCACCGTGAACAACACCGTGCCGGCGCTGCAGTAGACGAGCCGCTCGGCGCCCAGCATCTCCAGCATCTCGACCTTCAGCTGCCAGCCCAGGTTGCCGGCCGGGCGCAGGCTCGCGTGTTCGGGGCGCAGGCCGAGGATCAGCTCACCCGAGCGCGGCGCGGCGCTCGGCAGCGGCAAGGTCTGGCCATCGACGATGAAACGCGAGCCGTCGGCCTGGCCCCTGATCAGGTTCATCGGCGGCGAGCCGATGAAGCCGGCGACGAAGGTCGTGGCCGGGTGGTGGTAGACCTCGTCCGGCGTGCCGATCTGTTCGATGCGGCCGGCGTTCATCACGATCATGCGTTCGGCCAGCGTCATCGCTTCGACCTGGTCGTGGGTGACGAAGAGCGAGGTGACGTGCAGTTCCTGGTGCAGCTTCTGGATCTCGAGCCGCGTCTGCGCGCGCAGCTTGG
>JANYFX010000657.1 GCA_025359585.1 Rhizobacter sp.
TCGCCGTGGTGGTCGACGACAACCAGCCGAAGCCGACGGCGAAGTGATGGCCGGCAGCGCCGCAGCACCGGCCACTGCGGCGGCGCCGGTGCTGCGCATCTCGGGTGTCACCAAGCGCTTCGGCAGCCTGGTGGCGAACGATTGCGTTTCGCTCGACCTGGGCGCGGGCGAGGTGCTCGCGTTGCTCGGTGAAAACGGCGCCGGCAAGAGCACGATGGTGTCGATATTGTTCGGGCACTACATCGCCGACGAGGGCCACATCGAGGCCTTCGGCCAAATGCTCCCCCCCGGCAACCCGAAAGCCGCGCTCGCGGCCGGCATCGGCATGGTGCACCAGCACTTCACGCTCGCGGACAACCTCTCGGTGCTCGACAACGTGATGCTTGGCACCGAGCCGCTGTGGCTGCCGTTTTCCCGCCGTGGTGCGGCGCGCAAGCGGCTGGTAGAAACGGCGCAGCGCTTCGGATTGCAGGTGAACCCCGACGCACTGATCGAACAACTCTCGGTCGGCGAGCGGCAGCGGGTCGAGATCCTGAAAGCGCTGGTGCGCGGTGCGCGCATCTTGATCCTCGACGAACCGACGGCGGTGCTCACCCCGGCCGAGGCCGAGTCGCTGTTCGATACGCTGCAGCAGTTGATCGCGCAAGGACTCAGTGTGATCTTCATCAGCCACAAGCTCGACGAGGTGTTGCGGGTGTCGCACCGCATCGCCGTGTTGCGCGGCGGCAAGCTGGTCGCGACGCTGGCCGCGGGGGGGGCGAGCAAGGCCGAGCTGGCGGCGCTGATGGTCGGGCGCACGGTCGAGCCGGCGCAACGGCGCGCGCGGGCGCCGGGGGAATTGACCTGCAGCCTGCGTGGCGTGAGGGTGAGCGGCGGATCCACGCAACTCGAAGGCCTCGACCTCGATCTGCACGCCGGTGAAGTCGTCGCGATTGCCGGTGTCGCCGGCAACGGCCAGCAGGCGCTGGCGGAACTGTTGTTCGGCCTGCACGCTGCGAGCAGCGGGCGGCTCGAGCTGCAAGGCCAGCCGATGGCCGCGCGCCCCGGTGACTGGGTGCGGGCCGGCGTGGCGCGCATCCCCGAAGACCGGCACGCGGTCGGCGTCGTGACCGATCTGCCGATCTGGGAAAACGCGGTGCTGGAGCGCTTCAGCACGCCGACGTTTTCGCGCGGCGGCCTGTTGCGGCGCGGCGCGGCGCAAGCACACGCGCGCACGCTGATCGAACGTTTCGACGTGCGCGGCACGCAGGCGCAGGGCGTGGCCACACCGACCGCCGCGCTGTCGGGTGGCAACATGCAGAAGCTGATCCTCGGCCGCGCCTTGACCGGCGACCCGCGCGACCCGCAGCCGCCGGTGTTGATCGTGGCCGACCAGCCGACCTGGGGGCTGGACGTCGGTGCCGTTGCTTATGTCCATCAGCAACTGCTCGACGCTTGTGCGCAGGGCGCGGCGGTGTTGCTGATCTCCGAAGACCTGGACGAGATCTTCGCCATCGCCGACCGCATCGCGGTGATCCACCACGGCCGCTTGACCGCGGCGAAGCCGGTCGCCGACTGGACGCTGGCGAGCATCGGTCTGGCGATGGCTGGGGCACAGCATGCGCATTGAACGCCGCGCCCAGGTCTCGCGCGCGATGCAATTCGGCGCACCCTTCGTCGCCGTCGCCTTCACGCTGCTGATCAGCTCGGTGCTGGTGGCCTGGGCCGGCGCGCCGGTCGGCAAGGCTTATGCGCTGTTGCTCGAAGGCGGCTTCGGCTCGCGCTTCGCGTGGAGCGAAACGCTGACGCGTGCGACGCCGCTGATCCTGACCGGGCTCGCGGCTGCCGTCGCGTTCAAGGCGCGCCTGTTCAACATCGGCGCGGAAGGGCAGTTGTACGCCGGCGCCCTTGCAGCCGTGGCGGTGGGCGGCCTGCACGCCGGCAGCGGCTTCGCGCTGAGCCCGTGGCTGCTGTTCCCGCTGATGATGCTGGCGGCGGCGGCCGCAGGCGCGTTGTTGCTGCTCGGCCCGGCGTTGATGAAAAGCCGGCTCGGTGTCGACGAAGTCGTGACGACCTTGCTGCTGAACTTCATCGTGCTGCTGTTCGTTTCGATGATGCTCGACGGTGCGATGAAAGACCCGAGCGCGATGGGCTGGCCGCAAAGCGTGGCACTGCAGGATGGGGTGCAGCTCGGCAAGCTGGTCGAACGAACCCGCGTGCACACGGGGCTGCTCTGGGCGCTGTCTCTGGCGGTCGCACTGTGGGCCTTGCTCAAGTACACGACCACCGGCTTCGCGATTCGCGCGGTCGGCGCCAACTCCCGCGCTGCAGCGTTCGCCGGCATGCCGGTCGCGTGGGTCAACGTGAAGGTGGCCTTGCTCTCGGGTGCGCTTGCGGGTCTGGCGGGCGCCATCGAGGTGGCGGGGCGCACGGGTTACCTCACGCTCGACATGTCGCCCGGCTATGGCTACAGCGGCATCGTGATCGCGATGCTGGCGGCGCTGAACCCGCTCGGCGTGGTGGCGGCGTCGGTCTTTGTGGCCGGCATCCTGGTCGGTGCCGACAGCATGAGCCGCGCCGTCAATGTGCCGACCTACATCGCCGACGTGATCGTCGCGGTGTCCCTGCTGAGCATGCTGGTCGCGACCATGTCGGCGCAGTACCGCTTCGTCTTCGGAGGGCCGCGCCTTGCTCGCTGAGACGGTCGACCTGCTGTTCAGCCTGCCGTTCTGGGTCGCGGTGTTGCGCATCGCCACGCCGCTGATCCTGGGCACGCTCGGCGTGTTGTTGTGCGAGCGTGCCGGCGTGTTGAACCTGGGCATCGAAGGCATCATGGTCGCGGGCGCGTTCGCCGGCTGGCTCACGGTGTATCAAGGCGGCGGTTTATGGGCCGGGGTGCTGGTCGCGGCCTTGGTCGGTGCCCTGTTCGGGCTGTTGCACGGCGTGCTGACGGTCACGCTCTCCTTGTCGCAACACGTCTCGGGTCTGGGCATCACGCTGTTCGCGACCAGCGTGGCGAGTTACGCCTACCGCGTGAGCTTTCCGAAGGTCGACAGCCCGCCCACGGTCGTGCCGTTCGCCGAGATGACGTGGCTGCCGATCCCGATCCTTTCGGGGCAGACGCCGCTGACGCTGCTGGCACTGGTGCTCGTGCCCTTGATCGCCTATGTTCTCTACCGCACGCCGCTGGGCCTCGCGCTGCGCATGGTCGGCGAGAACCCGGCGGCTGCCGAAGGGCAGGGCATCGATGTGGCGCGTTTGCGCATCGGCGCGATCATGGCCGGCTCGGCGCTGATGGGCGTGGCCGGGTCCTTCCTCACGCTCGCCGCCTTCAACGCGTTCTACTTCAACATGGTCAACGGCCGCGGCTGGGTCTGCGTGGCGCTGGTGGTGTTCGCGTCGTGGCGGCCGGGCAAGGCGCTGTTGGGCGCCGTGCTGTTCGCGCTGTTCGACGCGCTGCAGTTGCGGCTGCAGCAGTCGGGCACCGGGCTGTTCGGTGTCGCTGTGCCGTATCAGGTCTACTTGATGTTGCCGTATCTGCTGTCGATCATCGCGCTGGTGCTGGTGGCCCGCCGCGCGGCTTATCCGCAGGCGCTGATGAAGCCGTATCGGAAGGGCGAGCGCTCATGAAATCGCCCGCCGTTCTTCATTTGCCGAACGGGTTCGCGGTGGCGAACCACAACCCGATGCCGGTCGCGATGATGAAGGCACCGTCGAGCACCCCGACCAGCAGGAAGACTTTGTTCTGCAGCGGCTCCATCAGCTCGGGCTGGCGGGCCGAAGCCTCCAGGTACTTCGAGCCCAGCAGGCCCACGCCCAGGCACGAGCCGATGGCGCCGAGACCGATCATGTGGCCCACGGCCAGGGGGAGGTATTCGCTGCTCATCTTGTGCTCCTTCGTCGTTGCGGTTGAACGTATGCTCGCCCTGATACCGCGCCGTGGCGATTACCTGCGAGGTCATCGCCCGGCTTCGTTTCACTCTCACGCCCTGCCATGACCATGCTGATCCGCAACGCCACCCTGCCCGACGGCCGCACCGGCATCGACCTGCTTGTCGAAGCCGACCGCATCAAGGCCGTCGGCCCGAACCTGCCGTTGCCCGAAGACGTGCCGGTGATCGACGCCGGTGGCCTGCTGCTGAGCCCGCCTTTCGTCGATGCGCACTTCCACATGGACGCGACGCTCAGCTACGGCCTGCCGCGCGTGAACCAGAGCGGCACGCTGCTCGAAGGCATCGCGCTGTGGGGCGAGCTGAAACCGCATCTGACGCAGGAAGCGCTCGTCGAGCGCGCCCTGCAGTACTGCGACTGGGCGGTGGCCAAAGGCCTGCTCGCGATCCGCACCCACGTGGACGTGTGCGACGACCGGCTGCTCGCGGTCGAGGCGTTGCTGCACGTGAAGGAGCGTGTGAAGCCGTATCTCGACCTGCAGCTCGTCGCGTTCCCGCAGGACGGCGTGCTGCGTTCCCCCACCGCATTGGCCAACCTGAAGCGTTCGCTCGACATGGGCGTCGACGTGGTCGGCGGCATTCCGCATTTCGAGCGAACGATGGCCGACGGCGCCGAGTCGGTCCGCATCCTGTGCGAACTCGCCGCCGAACGTGGCCTGCGCGTCGACATGCATTGCGACGAGAGCGACGACCCGATGTCGCGCCACATCGAGACGCTGGCCTTTCACACCCAGCGCCTCGGCCTGCACGGCCGCGTGACGGGCTCGCACCTCACTTCCATGCACTCGATGGACAACTACTACGTCAGCAAGCTGCTGCCGCTGATGCGCGAAGCGCAGGTGAATGCCATCGCCAACCCCTTGATCAACATCACGCTGCAGGGCCGCCACGACACCTACCCGAAGCGCCGCGGCATGACCCGCGTGCCCGAGCTGATGGCGGCCGGCATCACGGTCGCGTTCGGCCACGACTGCGTGATGGACCCGTGGTACTCGCTCGGTTCGGGCGACATGCTCGAAGTGGCGCAGATGGGCCTGCACGTGGCGCAGATGACCTCGCAGGCGCAGATGCGCGCGTGTTTCGACGCGGTGACCGTGAACGCCGCCAAGATTCTCGGCCTCGACGGCTACGGCATCGCTCCGGGGCAGTACGCCGATCTTGTGCTGCTGCAGGCCCGCGACCCGGCGGACGCGATCCGTTTGCGGGCGAACCGCCTCATGGTGGTGCGGCGCGGGCAGATCGTGGCGCGAACACCGGCAGCGACTGCCAGCCTGAGCCTGCCCGGCCGCCCCGAGACTGTGGACTGGGCGCTACGCCGTTGACCCGGGGCAGGTGGGCTGCGCCGCTAGAATGAAATTAAGCAAGAGACGCCAACAGGGACGGCCCCCACAATGAAACTCATCGGTTCACTCACCAGTCCCTACGTGCGCAAGGTGCGCATCGTGATGGCCGGGAAAAAGCTCGACTTCCAGCTCGAACTCGAAGACGTGTGGGGCAACGACAAGATCCTCAAGTCCAACCCTTTGGGCAAGGTGCCGTGCCTCGTGCTTTCCGGTGGTGAAGCGGTGTTCGACTCTCGCGTGATCGTCGAGTACCTCGACACCCGTTCGCCGGTGAGTCGCCTGATCCCCGAAAGCAGCCGCGAGCGCACCGAGGTGCGCACCTGGGAAGCGCTGGCAGACGGCCTGATCGACGCGGCCATCCTCGCGCGCCTGGAGCAGACCTGGCCTGGCCGCACCGCCGAGCAGCGCAGCCCCGCCTGGGTGGACAGGCAGATGGGCAAGATCGACGCGTGCATCGGCGCCATCAGCACGGGTCTCGCCGACAAGCCCTGGTGTTCGGGCATCCACCTGTCGCTGGCCGACATCGCGGTCGGCTGCGCGTTCGGTTACCTTGACTTCTGCTTTCCGGCGGTCAAGTGGCGCGAGCCGCATGCGAACCTGGCCCGGCTGGCCGACAAGCTGTTCGCGCGCCAGAGTTTCATCGACACGCTGCCGCCGACGGGCTGAGTCAGGGTTCGATCACCACACTGAAACTCGCGGCCTGCGCCATTGGCCAGTAGGTGCTGAAGACCTGCTGCGTCATCTCGCCGCGCAGCAGCTCGCCCGGTTTCACGAAGGGTAGCAGGTTCACCAGCAGCTTCACGCTGTGCTCGGCGCTGCGCCGCACGATGTGGGCCGCGGTGATCTCGCTCGGGTCGTTCAGACCGGCCGCCTGCACCAGTTCCTTCAACGCCATCAGCGTGTTCATGTGGAAGTGGAACACCCGCTCCGATTTTGTCGGCACCACCAGCGCACGCTGGCGCTGCGGGTCTTGCGTGGTCACACCGGTCGGGCAGTGGCCGGTGTGGCAGGTCTGGGCCTGAATGCAGCCGAGCGCGAACATGAAACCGCGGGCCGCGTTGCACCAGTCGGCGCCGAGCGCGAGCATGCGGGCGATGTCGAACGCGGTGATCACCTTGCCCGCGCAACCGAGCTTGATCCGCTTGCGCAAGTTCAGCCCGACCAGCGTGTTGTGCACCAGCAGCAGCCCTTCCTGCAGCGGCGCGCCGCCGTGGTCGGTGAACTCGACGGGCGCGGCACCGGTGCCGCCTTCGGCGCCGTCGACGACGATGAAGTCGGGCAGGATGCCTGTTTCCTGCATCGCCTTGGCGATGCCGAACCATTCCCACGGGTGGCCGATGCAGAGCTTGAAGCCGGTCGGCTTGCCGCCCGAAAGCTCGCGCAGCCGCTCG
>JANYFX010000694.1 GCA_025359585.1 Rhizobacter sp.
GCCACGATCGTGTAGAAAAGCGTGTTGAACAGCGCGAGCTGCGTGACGCTGTCGGTGATCAGGAAGCTGAAGTTCTCGAAACCGATCCATTCGCCGGCGCGCCCGATCTTGGCGTCGGTGAAGCCGAGCCAGGTGCCCAGCCCGAGCGGGTAGGTGAGGAACAGCAGCAAGAGCACTGCGGCAGGCAACATGAACGCCCACCCCAACGCATTGCGGCTGTTCTGAAATCTCTCAAGCATCAATTTCATTCAAGTCACCAACACCCAAACCAACAAGGGCGGCCAATGGCGCGAAGCGCCGAACCGCCCCCGCCAAGTTGAACGTCACGTCGGCCGAACGGCCGGCGTGACGACCAAACGCGGCGAGATATTGCGGCACCAAAGGTGTCCGCAATATCAGACTTTGTAATAACGTTCAGCGCGCTTTTGAGCCCGCTCAGCCGCTTCCTTCGGCGTCTTCGACCCGCTGGCCGCTTCGGCCACCATGTTGACGACGATGAAGTCGGCGCCGGCGCCGGCCGAGGCATAACCCAGCTTGCCCGCATAACCCGCCGGCCGCATGTTCTTCACGGCGTCGCGGTAAGGCGTGTTCTTCGGGTCGGAGGTCCAGATGGCGCTCTTCTCGTAAGCCGCCAAGGGCTGCGCGATGTAGCCGCCCGCGCCGGTGAGCCACGCGTCGAACTGATCCTGCTCCATCATGAAGCGCAGGAATTCCTTCGCTGCGTTCGGGTACTTGGTGTACTTCATGATCATCTGGTTGAAGAACAGGTGCGACTCGGTCGGCACGCCGACCGGGCCGACCGGGAACGAGGCGTGCTGGATGTCGGCAGCCAGTTCATGGACCTTCTCGTCCTTGGAATTCTTGGCCGCGTAGTAGATCGAGATGCCGTTGTTGGTGACGCTGATCTGGCCGTCGAGAAAGGCCTTGTTGTTGTTCGGGTCGAGCCACGACAGCGTGCCCGGAATGAAGTTCGCGTAGAGCTCCTTGGCGTATTCGAGGCCCTTGATGGTCTCGGGGCTGTCGATCACGACCTTGTTGTCCTTGTCGACCAGCTTGCCGCCGTGCGACCAGAGCAGCCAGTTGCACCACAGGCCGTCACCGGTGGCGTTGCCCAGCGCCATGCCGCCCGGTGTGCCCTTTTCCTTCAGCGCCTTGAGCATCTTCAGGAAATCGTCGGTCGTCTTCGGAAAGGTCTCGAAGCCGGCCGCCTTCAGATGGCTCTGGCGATAAACCATGTACGAGCCGGCAGCACCGAGGCCCAGGCCGATCCACTTCTTGCCGTCGGGCCGCAGATAAGCTTCGACCGACGGGTACCAACCGCCGTACTTCTTGCCGAGGTAGGTGGCCAGGTCGGTCACGTCGAGCAGCTTGTCGGGGTAGAGATTCGCGTCGTCGTTGGTCGAGAGAATGATGTCGGGGCCGGCGCCGGTGTTGGCGGCCACGGCCGCTTTCGGCCGCACGTCTTCCCAGCCTTCGTTGTCGACGCGCACTTCGACGCCGGTCTTCTCGGTGAACTTCTTGACGTTGATCATGTAGGCGTCGATGTCGCCCTGCACGAAGCGGCTCCAGCGCAGCACGCGCAGCTTGGCGTCTTTCTCGGGCTTGAACGACAGGGTCTGCGCTTGCGCGAGCGGCGCGAACACGGCCGTACCGGCGCCCACCGAGGCGACTGCGGCCACACCGGCCGAGCTTTCGAGGAATTTGCGGCGATTGAAGTCACTCATGAATGTCTCCTTCTGTGAACGTTCGTGGGAAAACCGATGAAGCCACTCAGGCCGCCATGTGGCGGCCTGTGCTGGCGTCGAAAAGGTGGGCGCGCTGCAGGTCGGGCAGCAAATGGATGGTGCTGCCTGGCGCGAAATCGTGGCGCTCGCGGAACACGGCCGAGAGGTCCACGCCTTCGTGCCGGCAGGCGACGAAAGTGTCCATGCCGGTCGGCTCCATCACGACCACACGAGCCGGAATACCGCCGCCGTCGGCCAGCGTCAAATGCTCGGGGCGGGTGCCGAAGACGACCGGCTGGCCGTCGGCGCCACCGACTCGCGGCGGCGCGTCGAGCACGGTGCCGTCGGCCAGCTCGACCCGCACCGCACTCGCGCTGCGGCGCAAGGTGCCGGGCAAAAAATTCATGGCGGGCGACCCGATGAAACCGGCGACGAACTGGTTCGCCGGGTGGTCGTACAGGTCGAGCGGGCTGCCGGTCTGCTCGATGCGGCCGTCGCGCATCACGACGATCTTGTCGCCCAGGGTCATGGCTTCGATCTGGTCGTGCGTGACGTAGATCGATGTGGTCTTCAGGCGCTGGTGCAGTTCCTTGATCTCGCTGCGCATCGCCACGCGCAGCTTGGCGTCGAGGTTGGAGAGCGGCTCGTCGAACAAGAACACCTGCGGGTCGCGCACGATCGCGCGGCCCATCGCCACGCGCTGGCGCTGGCCGCCGGAGAGCTGACGCGGGTAACGGTCGAGCAAGGCACCGAGCGCCAGGATCTCGGCGGCGCGGCCGACCTTGCTGTCGATCGTCGCCTTGTCCATCTTCGCGAGTGCGAGCGAAAACGCCATGTTCTCGCGCACCGTCATGTGCGGGTACAGCGCGTAGTTCTGGAACACCATCGCGATGTCGCGTTCCTTCGGCTGCAAATCGTTCACACGCCGGT
>JANYFX010000699.1 GCA_025359585.1 Rhizobacter sp.
ATCGCAGCCCGCAGCAAGCCCGATGAAACCCGCCGACCCCCGCTCATCAGCCCCCGCCAAACCGGTGGTGCTCGTGCCCGCGTGCAACCGCATGCTGGGCCAGCACCCCTACCATGTCGTCGGCCGGAAATACATCGACGCGGTGCGCCTGGCCGGCTGCCAACCGCTGGTCGTGCCCTCGGCCAGCATCGACGAGATCGACGCGCTGCTCGATCTGGCCGACGGCGTGTTCCTCACCGGGTCCCCTTCGAACGTGCACCCGAGCCACTTCGGCGAAGGCGTGCATGACGCGACGCTGCCGCTCGACGCCGAGCGTGACGCCTGGACGCTGCCGCTGATCCCGCGTGCGCTCGAGCGGGGTATTCCGCTGCTCGCGGTCTGCCGCGGCCTTCAGGAAGTCAACGTGGCGCTCGGCGGCTCGCTGTACCAGGCGGTGCAGGAAGTGCCGGGCCGGCTCGACCACCGTGACGCCGACGACGCTCCGCTCGACGTTCAATACGGCCTCGCGCACGAGCTGACCGTACTGCCCGGCGGCAGGCTGGCCGATGTGCTTGGCGCCGGCCGCATCGAGGTCAACTCCCTGCACGGCCAGGGTGTGAACCGGCTCGCGCAGGGCTTGCGCGTCGAGGCCGTGGCACCCGACGGCCTCGTCGAAGCCTTCTCGCTCGATGCCGCCAGCGGCTTCAACCTGTGCTTGCAATGGCACCCGGAATGGCGGGCCGAGAGCAACCCTGTTTCGATGCGATTGTTCCGCGCGTTCGGCGTGGCCTGCGCGGCGTTTCGCGACCGCCACCGAGTCCCGCACCAGGACCCGGATCGTTAGTGGCGCCTGGCGCGGCCAGACTGCGCGATCCGCAACAGCCTTCCGACCCGACCCCGGCGCGTCATCAATACGAGCCGCCCCACATTCCCAGGTGCCCCATGGTGGACAAAAGCAAATTCACATTCGCCGACTTAGAAAACTGGTTCAACGAACGACGTGTCACCGAGATCGAGTGCCTCGTGCCCGACCTGACCGGCGTGGCGCGCGGCAAGATCCTGCCGCGCGAAAAATTCACCGAAGACCGCGGCATGCGTTTGCCAGAAGCCACCGTCGCCATCGGCGTGACCGGCGAGTTCCCGGAAGACGGCCCGTACTACGACGTGATCCACCCGACCGACCGCGACATGCACCTGCGGCCCGACCCGTCGACCGTGCGCATCGTTCCCTGGGCCACCGACCCGTCCGCGCAAGTCATTCACGACTGCTACGACCGCGACGGCAAGCTCATTCCGTTCGCGCCGCGCTCGGTGCTGCGCAAGGTCTGCGACCTCTACGCGGCCGAGGGCTGGGAGCCGGTCGTGGCGCCCGAGGTCGAGTTCTATCTGGTCGCACGCAATACCGACCCCGACGTGCCGCTGAAACCACCGATCGGCCGCAGCGGACGCGCCGAGACCTCGCGCCAGGGTTATTCGATCGACGCGGTGAACGAGTTCGACCCGCTGTTCGAAGATGTCTACGACTACTGCGAGAAGATGGAGTTGAACGTGGACACGCTGATCCACGAAGTCGGCGCCGGGCAGATGGAGATCAACTTCTTCCACGCCCACCCGCTCGGCCTCGCCGACGAAGTTTTCTTCTTCAAGCGCACGCTGCGCGAGGCGGCGATGCGCCATGACATGTTCGCCACCTTCATGGCCAAGCCGATTGCCGGCGAGCCGGGAAGCGCGATGCACGTGCACCAGAGCATCGTCAACAAGCTGACGGGCAAGAACATCTTCAGCAACGAAGACGGCTCGCCGAGCAAGGAGTTCTACTGGTACATCGGCGGCTTGCAGAAGTACACCCCTGCGGCGATGGCCTTTTACGCGCCCTACGTCAATTCCTACCGCCGGCTGGTGCGTGGCAAGGCCGCACCGATCAACATCCAGTGGGGCACCGACAACCGCACCGTGGGCATTCGTTCACCGGTGGCCAGCGCGGCTGCACGACGCGTCGAAAACCGCGTGATCGGTGCCGACGCGAACCCGTATGTCGCGCTTGCCGCGACCCTTGCCTGCGGTTACCTCGGCATGAAAAACAGGATCGAGCCGGCGCCCGAGTGCAAGGGCGATGCTTACCTGTCGGCGTTTGAATTGCCCCGTTCGCTGAGCGAAGCGCTGGGCTGGCTCGCGGATGAAAAGGATCTGCACGACATGCTCGGCAAGGAGTTCATCACGGTGTACTCCGAGGTCAAGGAGATCGAGCACGACGAGTTCATGAAGGTGATCTCGCCGTGGGAACGTGAGCATCTGCTGTTGCACGTCTGATCAGGAGACAAAACATGAACGCCATCCTCAAATCGACCACCGCGACACGCAGCACGCAAGAGTGGCAGGCAGCAGACGCCGCCCACTACCTGCACCCCTTCACCGACTTCAAGTCGCTCGCGAACAAGGGTTCGCGCGTGATCGTGTCGGCCGACAACATCTACCTGCGCGACAGCGACGGCCACAAGATCCTGGACGCGATGTCGGGCCTGTGGTGCGTGAACGTCGGCTACGGCCGCAAAGAGCTGATCGAAGCGGCCACGAAGCAGATGACCGAGCTGCCGTTCTACAACAGCTTCTTCCAGACCGCCACGCCACCGGCGATCGAACTCGCCGAGTTGCTTTCCGAGGTGACACCGCCGCAATTCAAGCACGTGTTCTTCTCCGGCTCGGGCTCGGAAGGCAACGACACCGTGGTGCGCATGGTGCGGCGCTACTGGGACGTGCTGGGCCAGCCCGAGCGCACGGTCATCATCAGCAGGAACAACGCATACCACGGCTCCACGATGGCCGGCGCCTCGCTCGGTGGCATGAGCGGCATGCACGCGCAGGGCGGCTTGCCGATCCCCGGCATCACGCACATCGAGCAGCCGTTCTGGTTCGAGCTCGGTCAGGGCCTGAGCCGCGACGAGTTCGGGCTGAAGGCCGCCGGCTGGCTGGAAACGAAGATCCTCGAAGTCGGCGCCGACAAGGTCGCCGCCTTCATCGGCGAGCCGGTGCAAGGCGCGGGCGGCGTGATCGTGCCGCCCGAAACCTACTGGCCCGAGATCCAGCGCATCTGCGACAAGTACGGCGTGCTCGTCGTGTCGGACGAAGTGATCTGCGGCTTCGGCCGCACCGGCCACTGGTTCGGCTGCGAGCGCTTCGGCTTCCAGCCCGACCTGATGACCTTCGCCAAGGGCGTGACCTCGGGCTACATCCCGCTCGGCGGCGTGATGGTCGGCGAGCGCATCGCCACGGTGCTGATCGAACAGGGCGGCGAGTTCAACCACGGCTACACCTACTCCGGCCACCCGGTCGCGTGCGCGGTGGCACTGGCGAACATCCGCGTCCTGCAGCGCGAAGGCATCGTCGAGCGGGTGCACGACGACCTTGGACCCTACATGGCGCAGCAGTTCGCCACCCTTTCCGAGCACCCGCTCGTCGGCGAGGTGCAAACCTGCGGCCTCATGGGCGCCGTGCAACTGGTGCAGGACAAGGCCAGCGGCAAGACCTTCCCGAGCGCGCTCGACGTCGGCATGGTCTGCCGCGGCCACTGCTTCGGCAACGGTCTGATCATGCGTGCCGTCGGCGACCGCATGATCGTCGCGCCGCCGCTGGTGATCACCCGCGCGCAGATCGACGAGATGATGGCGCTGATCCGCCGCTGTCTCGACCTCACGCTCACCGATGCCACACGCCAGGGCTGGCTGCGTGCATGACACCAAGGATGGCACGGGGTTTGCCTGTAGCTGGCCGCGTGCCTGCGCTGGCTAGACTGCCCGACGCGGCCCCTCATCGATTCAACTTCCCATGACAAGGACTCGACCATGAAACGGATGTTCAACACCCTGCTCTCCCTGGCCTCGATCACCGCCGCTGTCGGCCTGCTCTTCGCCGGGCCGGCCCGGGCGCAGGAAGAAGAGAAGGTGCTGAACGTCTACAACTGGTCCGACTACATCGCCGACGACACGCTGAAGAATTTCGAGAAGGAAACCGGCATCAAGGTGCGCTACGACAACTTCGACAACAACGAAATCGTGCACGCCAAGCTGGTCGCCGGCAAGACCGGCTACGACGTGGTCGTGCCCTCGTCCGGCTGGGCCAAATTGCAGGCCGATGGCGGCCTTCTGCGCAAGATCGACAAGAGCCTGATCCCGAACTACAAGAACCTCGACACCGACATCCAGGCCCAGCTCGCCAAGCTCGACCCGGGCAACCAGTACATGGTCAACTGGCTGTGGGGTTACGACACGGTGGGCATCAACGTCGACAAGGTCAAGGCCGCGCTCGGCGGCATGCCGATGCCCGACAACGCCTGGGACCTGATCTTCAAGCCCGAGTACATCTCCAAGCTCAAGTCCTGCGGCGTCTCCTTCCTCGACTCGGCCACCGAAGTGGTGCCCGCCGCGCTCTGGTACCTGGGCAAGAACGCCTACAGCAAGAACCCCGGCGACTACGCGGCCGTGACCACGCTGCTCAAGTCGATCCGGCCGTACGTGACGCTGTTCAGCGCCTCGGGCTACATCAATGACATGGCCAGCGGCTCGATCTGCCTGGCCTTCGGCTGGTCGGGCGACATCAACATCGCGAAGAACCGTGCCATCGAAGGCAAGACCGGCCAGAAGATCGAAGCGCTGCTGCCCAAGACCGGGGGCCTGCTGTTCTTCGACACCATGGTGATCCCGGCCGATGCACCGCACCCGGGCAACGCGCACAAGTTCATCAACTACATCCTGCGCCCCGAGGTGCACGCGAGCATCACCAACAAGGTGTACTACGCCAACCCGAACAAGGAGTCGCGCAAGTTCATCAAGCCCGAAGTGGCGAACGACCCGACCGTGTTCCCGAGCGAGGCCGAGATGAAGAAGATGTCGGTGCCCGAGGCGATCAACAACGACATCCGGCGCCTGATGACGCGCACCTACACGTCCTTCAAGACCGGTTTGTGAGCCTCACATGAGCGCAGAGGCGTTTCTTCAGATCCGCAACGTCGTCAAGGACTTCAGCGGCTACAAGGCGGTCAACAACGTCAGCATCGACATCGCCAAGGGCGAGATCTTCGCGCTGCTGGGCTCTTCGGGCTGCGGCAAGACGACGCTGCTGCGCATGCTGGCCGGCTTCGAGACGCCGACCTCGGGCAACATCGTGCTCAACGGGCAAGACCTCGCGGGCATGCCGCCCTACGAGAGCCCCATGAACATGATGTTCCAGTCGTACGCGCTGTTCCCGCACATGACGGTCTGGGACAACGTGGCCTTCGGGCCGCGGCGCAGCGGCATGTCGGCCGCTGAGGTGGCGGCGCGCGTCGAAGAAATGTTGAAGCTGGTGCAGCTCGGCAAGTTCGCCAAGCGCAAGCCGCACCAGTTGTCGGGCGGGCAGCAACAGCGAGTCGCCTTGGCCCGAAGCCTCGCCAAGAAACCGCAACTTCTGCTGCTCGACGAGCCGCTCGGCGCGCTCGACAAGAAACTGCGCGAAGAAACCCAGATCGAGCTCGTCAACATCATCGAGAAGGTCGGCGTGACCTGCGTGATGGTCACGCACGACCAGGAAGAAGCGATGACGATGGCCTCGCGCATCGCGGTGATGAGCGAGGGCCGCTTCCTGCAGGTCGGCGCGCCGAGCGACATCTACGAGACTCCGGCGAACCGCTTCGTCGCCGACTTCATCGGCAACGTCAATCTGATGGACGGCACGCTCGAGACCGACGCCATCGACCACGTGACGATCCGCTGCGCCGACTGCACCCACTACGTCGGCCACGGCATCACCGGCACCGAAGGCATGAGCGTGTCGGTGGCCGTGAGGCCGGAGAAGATCCGCATCGCGCGCGAAGCCGCAGCACCCGCCGAAGGCGAACCCGGCGTCGAGTTCAACCGCGTGCGCGGCACCGTGAAAGACATGGCCTACTTCGGCAGCTTCACGGTCTACCACCTGCTGCTGGCCAGCGGCCTGGTGCTCAAGATCAGCGCCAGCAACACCGAGCGCCACCGCGACGACCAGCTCACCTGGGGCGACGAAGCCTGGGCCACCTGGTCACCGACGTCCCAAGTGGTGCTGACCACATGAGTGCATCGGCAAAGACCGCAGGGCGTGGCGGCCGCTGGGCCGTCATCGGCGTGCCCTACTTCTGGCTGCTGCTGTTCTTCATGCTGCCGTTCCTGATCGTGATGAAGATCAGCGTCTCAGAGATGGAGACCGTCAACTTCAAGGACGTGCTGACCTGGAAAGACGGCGTGCTCGCGCTGTCGCTGAAGTTCAGCAACTACGCCTCGCTGGTGCAAGACGACCTGTACTTCCTGACCTACGTGTCGAGCCTGAAGTACGCCGCCGTCACGACCGTGCTGTGCCTGTTCATCGGCTACCCCTTCGCCTACTTCATGGCGCGCGCCAAGGCCACGATCCAGCCCGCCCTGCTGATGCTCGTGATGCTCCCGTTCTGGACTTCGTTCCTGCTGCGCGTCTATGCCTGGAAGGGCCTGCTGAGCGAGCACGGCTGGGCTGCCGACTTTATCGCCGGCACCGGGCTCGATCGCGCGCTCGTCGCCTTCGGCCTGATCCCGGCGCAAGGGCAGCTGATGAACACGCCGTTCTCGCTGGTGCTGGGCATGACCTACACCTACCTGCCCTTCATGATCCTGCCGCTGTACTCGAACCTGGCGAAGATGGACCTGCGCCTGCTCGAAGCCGCGAGCGATCTGGGCGCCACCGCCTGGGTCGCGTTCTGGAAGATCACGGTGCCCTTGTCGAAGGCCGGCATCATCGCCGGCTCGATGCTCGTCTTCATTCCCTGCGTCGGCGAGTACGTGATCCCCGAGCTGCTCGGCGGCCCGCAGACGCAGATGATCGGCCGCACGCTCTGGGACGAGTTCTTCAGCAACAACGACTGGCCGATGGCCTCGACGGTCGCCGTGGCGATGGTGCTCCTGATCATCGTGCCGCTGGCGATCTTCAACAAGTACCAGGCCGAAGCCACGGAGGCTCGCCCATGAATGCGGCCTCGATCAACCGCTGGTTCGGGCGCGGCTGGCTTTCGCTCGGCTTCGTCTTCCTGTACCTGCCGATCGTCGCGTTGGTGCTGTACTCGTTCAACAACTCGCCGGTGCCGAACGTCTGGCGCGGCTTCACGCTCAAGTGGTATGCCGCGCTCGGCACCGACACCGAGATGCTCGCCGGCCTGTGGCTGTCGCTGAAGATCGCGTTCTTCACCGCCTGCTCTTCGGTCGTGCTGGGCACGCTCGCCGCGATCGCGCTGGTGAAGTACCGGCGCTTCAGCGGCCGCACGCTGTTCTCGGGCATGGTCAACGCGCCGCTGGTGATGCCCGAGGTCATCATCGGCCTGTCTTTGCTGCTGATGCTCGTTTCGCTGCAGCGCGCGCTCGGTTTCCCCGAGCGCGGCCTGATGACGATCTGGATGGGCCACCTGTTGCTGGGCATGGCCTACGCCGCGGTGATCGTGCAGGCCCGTTTGCAAGACCTGAACCCGCAGCTCGAAGAAGCCGCGATGGACCTGGGCGCCAAACCCTGGCAGGTGTTCACGCTGGTCACGCTGCCGATGATCTCGCAGGCATTGATGTCGGCCTGGCTGCTCACCTTCACGCTCTCGCTCGACGACGTGGTGCTCTCGGCCTTTCTGTCGGGCCCCGGCGCCACCACGATGCCGCTCGTGATCTTCTCGCGCGCCCGGCTCGGCCTGAACCCGAGCGTGAACGCGATCGCCACGCTGATCGTCACGCTGGTGGCGATCGGCGTCGTCGCCGCGAGTTACCTGATCGCCCGGCGCGAGCGCATTCGCGCCGCAGAGATGGCCGCCGCAGTGCGCGCCGGCTGAACCACGCAGAACCCGATCCGAATCAACAAGAGGAGAGTCCCGCATGAAGAAACTGCAACAGCACGCCATCGCCCTCGCCCTGGCGGCGGCCTTCCCGTCGCTCGCCATGGCGCAATCGAACGATGCGCTGATGAAGGAGCTGAAGGCGCTGAAAGACCGCGTCACCCAGCTCGAAGAAGCGCTCAAGGCCAAGGACAAACCGACTGAGGCCGACAAGCAGTGGGGCATGACGCCGCAGCAGGTGCAAGACTTCAACCGCGTGACGGTGAAGACCGAAGCGCTCGAAGACGCGATCGAAGCGCAGGGCTTCAAGGGCCTGAAGATCAGCGGCCAGATGGACCCGACCTTCATCTACAACCGCGCGCAGAACCGTGCCGGCTTTCAGTTCCTGAACCGTGTCAACGCCGACGGCTACAACTACGACAGCTCGTACTTCGGCATGGCGATGATCGACTTCCAGAAAGAGATGGACGGCGGCACCAAGTGGCGCCTCACGCTCGCGCCGAACCGCGGCACCGGCGCGGTGTTCGACGGCCAGTCAATCGTGCACGAAGCCAGTGTCTCGATCCCGCTCGGTGATTTGCAAACCCGCCTGATCGCCGGCCAGATCCCCGACTGGTCGGGCTACGAATACCTGCCACCGACGCAGAACAAGCTGATCACGCACAACCTGCTGTTCGACTTCACGCTGCCCACCGCCTACACCGGCGCCGGCATGGAAATCATCAGCGGCAAATGGGACGTGAAGGCCGTCATCGCCAACCTGAACACCGCCGCCAAGACCAGCGGCAACAAGACGCCGGTGCTGGCCTACCGCGTCGACTACTCGAAGGGCGAGTACAACGGCTTCGGCTTCGCCGGCGTGCACGGCAAGGGCGCGAACTTCCGCAGCGACGACGTGAACCCGATCAGCGGCGACCCCTACGACGCACGCGACACCTTCGTGAACCTGTTCGAGGCCGACGCCTATTTCATTCGAGGCGACTGGACCTTTCAAGGCCAGCTGAGCTACGGCCAGCAACGCAACGGCGCGATCACTGCCGACCCGGTCACCGGCGAGCTGCGCGATTCGCGCTGGTACGGTGCCTCGGTGCTCGCGGCCTACAAGTTCACGCCGCGCCTTGAAGGCATCGCCCGCTTCGATTACCTCAGCAACAAGAAAAACGGCGGCGGCCTGCTCGGCTACACGGTGGCCGATGGCCGCAACGGCATCGGCCCGGGTTTTGTGGACGACGGCGCCGGCGGCTGGGCCGTGGCCGATCCCGAGCGCGGCGCGAACCGCATGGCGCTTTCGTTCGGGGTGGGCTATCTTTTCAACGCCAACACCACGTTCAAGGCCGAGTACCGGCTCGACCGCGCCAACCAGGCCGTCTTCGTCGACGCGAAGGACGGCAGCTACAGCAAGTCCAACCACCTGTTCGGCGCCTCGATGGTGCTGAGCTTCTGATCAACATGGCCACGACCACCAAAGCTCCACCGATCGACTGGCGCGCTCGCGCCGTTGACGTTCAGTTCGACGGCCGCGCATTGATCGGCGGCCAGCGTGTGGCGGCCTTGTCGGGCGAGACCTTCGACTGCATCTCACCGATCGACGGCCGGGTGCTGACGAAGGTGGCGCGAGGGCGCAGCGCCGACATCGACGCCGCGGTGGTCTCGGCGCGCCAGGCCTTCGTCGATGGCCGCTGGTCGGGCAAACCGCCGGCCGTTCGCAAGAAGGTGCTGCAGCGTTTTTCCGAGCTGATTCTGGGCGCGAAAGAAGAACTCGCACTGCTCGAAACGCTGGACATGGGCAAGCCGATCCAGTACAGCCTGGCGGTCGACGTGGGCGCTGCGGCACGCTGCATCGCGTGGTACGCCGAGGCCATCGACAAGGTCTACGACGAGATCGCGCCGACCGCCAGCAACGCGCTGGCATTGATCACGCGCGAGCCGATGGGCGTGATCGGCGCGGTCGTGCCCTGGAACTACCCGATGATCATGGCCGCGTGGAAACTCGGCCCGGCATTGGCCACGGGCAACAGCGTGGTGCTCAAGCCGAGCGAGAAGTCACCGCTGACGGCTTTGCGCCTGGCCGAGCTGGCCATTCAAGCCGGCCTGCCCGAAGGTGTGTTCAACGTCGTGCCCGGCTTCGGTGGCGAGGCCGGCGAAGCGCTCGCCTTGCACATGGACGTCGACGCGATCGGCTTCACCGGCAGCACCCGCGTCGGCCGCAAGATGCTCGAGTACGCGGGCCGCAGCAACCTCAAGCGTGTCTACAACGAACTCGGCGGCAAGTCGGCCTTCGTCGTGTTCGACGATTTCAAGGACGTGGCGCGCGCCGCAAAAACCGCCGCAGGCAGCCTGTTCTTCAATGCCGGTGAAAGCTGCAACGCGCCCTCGCGCGTGTTCGTGCACGAATCGGTGGCCGATGAATTCACGGCGATCATCAAATCCGAAGCGCCTAAGTACGCGCCCGGCGACCCGCTCGGTGGCAAGGCGCAGATCGGCGCCATCGTCGACGAAACGCAGATGCGCACCGTGCTCGGCTACATCGAAGCCGGCCGCAGCGAAGGCGCGCGTGTGTTGAACGGCGGCAAACAGGTCATGAGCGAGACCGGCGGCTACTACATCGAGCCGACGGTGTTCGACGGCGTCACCAACGACATGCGAATAGCGCGCGAAGAAATCTTCGGGCCGGTGCTTTCGGTGATCCGTTTCAAGACCGAAGCCGAGGTCGTGGCCATGGCCAACGACAGCGCCTACGGCTTGCAGGCGAGCGTGTGGAGCGACAACATCAACCGCGCCCACCGCGTGGCGCGTGCGCTGCGCGCCGGCACCGTGCACGTGAACTCCTACGACGAAGACGACATCACCGTGCCTTTCGGCGGCTTCAAGCAGAGTGGCAACGGCCGCGACAAGTCGCTGCACGCCTTCGAGAAGTACACCGAACTCAAGACGACGTGGATCCGCATCGACGCGGAGTGAAAGCAAAGAGGTCATTGCCATGAACCACTCGAAGAACGAACAGCTGATGGCCCGCAAGGCTGCTGCCACGCCACGCGGGGTGGGCGTGATGGGCAGCTTCTTCGCCGACCGCGCCGACAACGCCGAGCTGTGGGACGTGGAAGGCCGTCGTTACATCGACTTCGCCGGGGGCATCGCGGTGATGAACACCGGCCACGGCAACCCGAAGGTCGTGGCCGCCATCGCCGAGCAGTTGAAGCGTTTCACGCACACCTGTTATCAGGTGGTGCCCTACGAGAGCTACATCGCATTGGCCGAAAGGCTCAATGCACTGACGCCGGGCACACACGCGAAGAAGACCGCGCTGTTCTCGACCGGCGCCGAGGCGATCGAAAACGCGATCAAGATCGCGCGTTCGTACACCAAGCGTTCGGGCGTGATCGCCTTCAGCGGCGCCTTCCACGGCCGCAGCCTGTTCGCCGTATCGCTCACGGGCAAGGTGCAACCCTACAAGGCCGGCTTCGGACCGTTCGCGCCCGAGGTCTACCACGCGCCCTTCCCTTGCCACTGCGCCAACCTCGATGAAGTGAAGAAAGCGGTACATCACCTCTTCAAGGCCGACATCGAACCGACCCGCGTCGCGGCCATCGTGTTCGAGCCGGTTCAGGGTGAAGGCGGTTTCAACGTGATCCAGCATGAAGCCGTGAAGTGGCTGCGTGCGCTGTGCGACGAGCACGGCATCGTGCTGATCGCCGACGAGATCCAGACCGGCTTCGGGCGCACCGGCAAGATGTTCGCGATGGAGCATTTCGGCGTCACGCCCGACCTGATGACGATCGCCAAGTCGCTCGCCGGTGGCCTGCCACTCTCGGCCGTCACCGGCCGCGCCGAGATCATGGACGCGCCCGCTCCTGGTGGTTTGGGCGGCACCTATGCCGGCAACCCGCTGGCCATCGCCGCTGCGCATGCGGTGATCGACGTGATGCGCGACGAGCGCTTGCCCGAGCGCGGCCAGATGTTGGGCGATCGGCTCAAGACGGTGCTCGAGTCACTGCGCGCCGACGTGCCGCAGATCGCCGACGTGCGTGGCCTCGGCGCAATGGTGGCCGTCGAGTTCAACCGGCCCGGCACCGACACACCCGACGCCGATTTCACAAAGCGCGTTCAGGCCGAAGCCCTCAAGCGCGGCCTGATCCTGCTGACCTGCGGCGTCAACGCCAACGTGGTGCGCTTCCTGTTCCCGCTGACCGTGAGCGAGCCGGTGTTCGACGAGGCGATGGAGATGCTGCGCGCCGCGATGCGCGCCTCGCTCGCATGAGTCGGGTCGGCGACGACGACGTTCAACGCCTGCAGAAAACGCTGGCCGCCGAGGGCGTGCACACGCTGATCGCGCAGTTCACCGACATCCATGGTGTGGCCAAGGGCAAGCTCGTGCCGCTCGCGCACCTGGGGACGGTGCTGCACTCCGGCGCGGGCTTCTCGGGCCCGTCGATCGCGGGCACCGGCCTGCCGCGCATGGGGCCGCGTTCAGAGTACTACGGGCGCGGTGACGCACTCACCGCACGCGCACTGCCGTGGATGCCGGGCTACGCCCGCATCGTCTGCGACGGCTTCGTGGCTGGCGAGCCCTTCGACGCCTGCCCGCGCCAGTTGCTGCGGCGCCAGATCGCACGGCTGGCCGAGCGTGGCTGGTCGCTGCAGACCGGCATCGAACCCGAGTTCTTCCTGCTGCGCCGTGGCGTGAATGGCATGGAGCCCGCCGATGCGCAAGACCGCCTCGACAAACCTTCCTACGACCTGAAGAGCCTGCCGCGTCAGCACGCTTTTCTGGCCGAACTCGCGGACGGCCTGCGCGGCTGCGGTCTCGATGTGTTCCAGACCGACCACGAAGACGCTCAAGGCCAGTACGAGATCAACTTCATGCACGCTGACGCGCTGGCCAGCGCCGACGCCCTGATGCTCTTCAAGCAGGCTGCGCACGCCCTCGCCGAACGCCACGGCAGCGTCTTCTCGATGATGCCCAAGCCCTTCGCCAACCAGCCCGGCAGCGGCATGCATTTCCATGTGTCCTTGTGGCAGGGCGAGCGCTGCCTGTTCGATGACACGGCCAAGGGCATGCCCGAGCTGCTGCGCCACTTCATCGGCGGCGTGCTCGCGCACTCGGCGGCGCTGTGCGCCGTCGCGGCGCCGACCGTCAACTCCTACAAGCGGCTCGTCGTCGGCGAATCCTTGTCGGGCACGAGCTGGGCACCGGCCGTGGTGGCGCACGGCCCGAACAACCGCACCGCGCTGGTCCGCACCCTGCCCGGCCGTTTCGAATGGCGGCTGCCCGATGCGTCGGCCAACCCCTACCTCGCCACCGCCGCGTTGATCGCCGCCGGGCTGAACGGCATCGATCGCCGCCTCGATCCGGGCCCGGAATGCATCGACGACCTGTTCGAGCGCACACCCGCCGAGCTGGCGGCGCGCGGCATCGGCGTGCTGCCGCAAAGCCTGGGTGAAGCCATCACCGCGCTCGAGTCCGATGCCGTCGTGCAAGGCGCGCTCGGTGTTGCGCTCAGTGCCGAATTCGTTCGCCTCAAGCGCGCCGAATGGTCGGCCTACACGCGGCATGTGAGCGCCTGGGAGCTGGAGCATTATGCCGATGCCTTCTGAGGCCGAAACCGGCGTCGCGCGCTGCCGCACCGCCCGATAACCGCACCGGTCATCCCCTGGCTCGCCTACCTCAGCCTGGGCGCCAGCATGGCGCTGGTGGGCAGCTACGTCGGCTTGTCGAAAGTGCTGGTGCTGGTGTTCC
>JANYFX010000713.1 GCA_025359585.1 Rhizobacter sp.
AGCAACCGGCGCGGCCCACATTTCTCTGCCCCGCGCGGTTCCTATCGTTATGAAGTTTGACGTCGCTCACGCGCTGCCGCCGATGGGGCTGGTCACGACCGAAGCACAGGCGCTGGAGTGGTTGTCGCTGCTGGCGACGGAAGCCTTGCCTTACTGACCGACGCGCCGCCCGCTCACCAGAGCTGCCACCAGGCGCCCTTCTTGGTACCGCCCACACCGTCGCTGTGCAGCGTGGTGTTCGGGAAGCTCTTGCGCAGCACCCGATCGGCGTCATCGCGCAACTCGTTCAGGCCGAGCCGGTCGTAGCTCTGCATCATGATGAAGAGCGCTTCCTGGGCCGCGGGCGATTGCTGGTATTCGGTGACCACCTGCTGCGCGCGGTTGACCGCCGCCACATAGGCGCCGCGCCGATAGTAATAACGCGCCACGTGCACTTCATAGGCCGCCAGCGAATTGACGATGTAGTTCATGCGGGTGCGTGAATCGTCGGCGTAGATCGACTGCGGGAACTGGTCGGTGAGTTGTTTGAACGACTGGTACGAATCGCGCGCAGCCTGCTGGTCGCGCTCCGACAACTCCTGCCGCGCCAGGTTGCCGAACAGGCCGAGGTTGTCGTTGAAGTTGACCAGGCCCTGCAGGTACAGGGCGTAGTCGAGCACCGGGCTGGTCGGGTGCAGCTTGATGAATCGTTCGAGCACCGACAGCGCCTGGGCCTTGTCGGAATTCTTGTAGAGCATGTAAGCGCGCTCGATTTGCGCTTGTTGTGCCAGCGCAGTACCCGAGGCGCGGCCTTCGAGGCGCTCGTAGAGTTTGCCGGCGCGTTCGTAGTTGCCGATCGAGGCTTCTTCCTTGGCCTCGGCATACAATTTCTCGGCGCTCCACTGCGCTTCGGCGTCTTTCGGTGTCGAGCCGCAACCCACGAGCAAGGCCAGCAGCATCGCCAACACGGCGGCGAAGGGCCGACGCAGCACACTCAACTCAATCATGGGCTTGGAGCCCGCGCAAGGCGGCGCTGTCCTGTCTGAAAACGAAGAACGATTATATGGTTGAGCCCCCGCCGCACTCCGAGCACGCCAGCATCGCGCCAGACGAGCCGGAAGCGGCCGACGCCCCCTGGCTCGAAGAGCCCGAGCGTCGCGAGGCGGCCGTGCCGCAGGCGCTGCACGCGCAGCGCCTCGACAAGGCGGTCGTGCTGATGGCGGGCGAGTTCTCTCGCACCCATTTGCAAGGCCTGATCGAGCAGGGCCATGTGCGCGTCGACGGGGTGGTGGCGGGGGCCGCGTCGCGCAAGGTGCTGGCCGGGCAGATCGTTGCGGTCGAGCTCGTGCCGACGGCCGAGAGCCGGGCTTTTCGGCCCGAGAACATCGCGCTCGATGTCGTGTTCGAAGACGAGCACCTGATGGTCGTGAACAAGGCCGCCGGCATGGTCGTGCACCCTGCGGCGGGCAATTGGTCGGGCACGCTGCTCAACGCGCTGCTGGCGCACCACAAGGGCGCCGCCAGCCTGCCGCGCGCCGGCATCGTGCACCGGCTCGACAAGGACACGTCCGGCCTGATGGTGGTGGGCAAGACGCTGCCTGCCTTGACCGCGCTGGTGCGCGCGATCGCAGCGCGCGAGGTGCACCGCCGGTATCTCGCGATCGTGCACGGCGAGGTCAGGCCGGCAGCGTTCAGCATCGACGCACCGATCGGCCGCGACCCGAAGTCGCGCATCCGCATGGCGGTGGTCGGCTCGGGCAAGCCGGCGAGAACCGACGTCGAGGTGCTGGCCTGCGCCGATGGCTTCAGTGCGCTGCGCTGCACCTTGCACACCGGGCGCACGCACCAGATCCGGGTGCACCTGGTCTCGCGCGGCCACCCGCTGGTGGCCGACGCCGTGTACGGCGGCAAGCCAGCGCTGGGCATGACACGGCAGGCCTTGCACGCCGCGCAACTCGGCTTCGTGCACCCGGCCCGGGCGGCGGGCAGCGCCGCCGAGCTCGCCTTCGAAGCCGCGCTTCCCGACGATCTTGCGCAGGCCTGGGGCCACGTGACGGGCAACGCGAGCTGATCACTGCCGGGTTGGGTACAATGCGCCAAATCCTTCCTGGTACGACAGCCCCAGCCTGCGCCTACCGGTGCACGCGGGCCGCAAAGTAGTCCAGTCAGAAGCGAGTCGCACTCCTCGGTGCGTCACCATGGGAAGCCGCGAGAAGCGGCGCCCAGCCGCCAGCCGCGAAGCGCCATGCCCGTGCCACACGATCGGGTCCGCGTCGAGGCTGAAGACAAATTGCTGCCCCGAGAAAACAGCTGAATGTGTGTGCCGTCCTTACCGGCCGAAAATGTGATCAAAGACCATGAATAGTCTGGATGCCAAGCGCGTCCTCGAGACGGCGCTCATCTGCGCGAGCCAGCCGCTGCCGCTGCGCGACATGCGTGTGCTGTTTGCCGACGAGCTCGGCCCCGACACGCTGCGTTCCCTGCTCGACGAACTCACGCGTGAGTGGGACGGCCGCGGCGTCGAGCTGGTGGCGCTGGCCACGGGCTGGCGCCTGCAGAGCCGGCCCGAGATGCGCGAATACCTCGACCGCCTGAACCCCGAGAAGCCGCCCAAGTACTCGCGCGCCGTGATGGAAACGCTGGCGATCATCGCTTACCGCCAGCCGGTGACGCGCGGCGACATCGAAGACATTCGCGGCGTGACGGTCGCGAGCCAGATCGTCAAACAGCTCGAAGACCGCGGCTGGGTCGAAGCCATCGGCTACCGCGAATCCCCGGGGCGCCCGGCTTTGCTGGCCACCACCAAACAGTTTCTCGACGACCTCGGCCTGGCCAGCCTTGAGCAGTTGCCGCTGCTGACCGGCGGAGGCGCCGATGGTCAGACGCTGGCCAGTGCCTTGGCCGAGCAACCGTCGCTGCTCGATCCGCAGCAATTGCAGATCGAAGACGGTGCACCGGACGAGCTTGCGCTCGACGGCGCCGTGCCACCCACGGAGCCGCCGGCAGTGCTTGCTTCCGATGAGTCAATCACCGACGAACCCGTCGCCCCCACGCCCCCGTCAGACGAGACTGCGGCCCACGCCGCCCCCGAGGAACCGAAAGAATGAACGTCAACCCAGAGTCTTCGCCCGTGCCCGATTCAGAGGCTCCCGCAGAAGCCGGCGACACCGCAGCCAAGCCGGTGCGCCGACGCCGCGCGGTCAAGGTGGTCGAAGAAGCTGCGGCATCACTGCCTGCAGAAGTGACGGCGGAAGCGGTCGAAGAAGCGCCCAAGCCCAAGCGGCGCAGGGCGGCAGCAAAGGCCGTCGACGGAGATGCCGAGCCGGCTGTTGGAGGCGAACCTGCCGCTGTGGCCGAGCCCGTCGCCCACGAGGTCGCGCGCAGCGGCGCCGACGAAGCCGAGAAGTTGCCGGTGGCGGAGCCCGTCGAAACCCGCGCTTCGGAGGCCGCATCCGAGTCGGCCGATGCTTCGCCCGCTGTCAACGCCGACGCCTCCGACGCGCAGCAAGACGACGGCCCGCGCGGCCGCCGCCGTGGGCGCCGTGACCGCAACCGTGGCGAGCCACGCGATCCGCAAGCGCCGGGCGAATCCGGCCCGGCGGTCGAGCCGGTGCAGGCCGGCGCGCTGTTCGCGCAAGTGCTGTCGGGTGAGTTCGACGCGGCGGGTGAGCCGCCCGCCGAAGTGATCGAGGAAGTCGAAGAAGCCGGCGCGCCGAAGCGGGTGTTGCAGGCCGAACCCGAAGCGCCGAAGCTGCACAAGGTGTTGGCGCAATCGGGCATCGGCTCGCGCCGCGACATGGAAGCACTGATCGAAGCCGGCGAAGTCACGGTCAACGATGAAGTCGCCCATGTCGGCCAGCGTGTGTCGTTCGGCGACCGGGTCAAGGTCAAGGGCAAGCAGGTGCGCTTGCGCATCATGCCGCTGCCGCCCCGGATCATCGCGTACCACAAGCCGGTGGGCGAGATCGTGACCAACGACGACCCGCAGAACCGGCCGACCGTGTTCCGCCGCCTGCCGCGTTTGCAGCAGGGCAAGTGGCAATCGGTGGGCCGGCTCGACATCAACACCGAAGGCCTGCTGCTGTTCACAAACTCCGGCGAACTGGCCAACCAGCTGATGCACCCGCGCTTCGGCGTCGAGCGCGAATACGCGGTCCGCGTGCTCGGCACCTTGACGCCGGAAGACAAGGCGCGCCTGCTCGAAGGCGTGGATGTCGAGGGCCAGAAGGCCAGCTTCCGTTCGATCGAAGAAGGTGGCGGTGACGGTGCGAACCATTGGTATCGCGTCGTCATCACCGAAGGCCGCAACCGCGAAGTGCGCAAGCTGTTCGACACCGTCAGCTTGACGGTGAGCCGCCTGATCCGCATTCGTTACGGCACGGTGGTGTTGCCCTTCGGCCTGAAGCGCGGTGTCTGGGTCGACCTCGAAGACGGCGATGTGCGTGCCATTCGCCGGCTGGCCGGTGCTGGCGCCGGGCAAGGCCCGCGCGAAGGCGGTGAGCGTGGCGACGAGCGCGGTGCGGGTGGCCCGCAAGGCCAGCGCAACGACCGACAAGGTGGGCGCCAGAACAACCAGAACAGCCAGAACAACAACCGGCGCGACAACCCGCGCGACGCCGGCCCGCGAGACAACCCGCGCAACGCACCGCGCGGGCGCAACCCCGACAACCAGCCGCCCGCGCCGTCGGTGCAGGCAAACGGTGGCGAGCGTGAGCGCGACTTCGACCGCGACGACGATGCCGACTTCGACATCGACCCGGCTTCGATCCCGAACCCGCTGGAGCAGACCTTCGACAAGCGCTTCGCACCGAACCCGCGCAGCCCCGTCGGCGGCCGCGGCTTCGGGCGCGGCGGTGGTGGCTTCGGCGCGGGCGGCAGCGCCCCGGCACCGAGCAACAAGAAGGGTCAGACCGGACCGAAACAACCCGATCCCCTGCAGACCTCGCTCGGTTTCATCGGCGCCGACGCGTTCCATCGCAAAGGCAACCGTGGCGGCGGCGGTGGTGGGGGAGGCGGCGGACGCGGTGGCAACCGCGGCGGCGGCGGTGGGGGGGGCTACGGCGGCGGGAACGGCGGGGGTGGCGGTGGCAACTCGGGCGGTTTCGGCGGTGGCGGAGGCGGGCGCCGGGGGCGTTGACTCGCAACGGCGCGCAGCGCGGCCGTCATGGTCGTGAAACCCCTGCACGTTACAATCTAAGGCTTTGCAAAACCCCGATTCAGGAGATAAAAACATGGCGCTCGAACGAACCCTGTCGATCATCAAACCCGATGCCGTCGCGAAGAACGTGATCGGTCAGATCTATGCACGCTTCGAAGGCGCGGGCCTGAAGGTCGTCGCTGCCCGCATGGCGCATCTTTCGCGCGGTGAAGCCGAGGCGTTCTATGCCGTGCACAACGCGCGCCCGTTCTTCAACGACCTGGTGAGCTTCATGATCTCGGGCCCGGTGATGATCCAGGCGCTCGAAGGTGAGAACGCGATCCTGAAGAACCGCGACCTGATGGGCGCGACCGATCCGAAGAAGGCCGACAAGGGCACGATCCGCGCCGACTTCGCTGACAGCATCGACGCCAATGCCGTGCATGGCTCCGATGCTGCCGAAACAGCCGCCGCCGAGATCGCGTTCTTCTTCCCCGGCATGAACGTCTACAGCCGCTGACTGGCGACAGACCTTCCGGACGCCGCGCAGAACGCATGAGCCCCTCACCGAGCCAACCCGAGGCAGGCGCAAGCCCTGCGCCGGGGTCGGTGTCGGGTGCGGCCAGCGTGGCGGCCGTCAACCTGCTCGAATTCGACCTCGAAGGTCTGGCCACGTACTGCGAGCGCCTGGGCGAAAAGCGTTTTCGAGCGACCCAGTTGTTCCGGTGGATCCACAAGTCCGGCGCGGCCGATTTTTCGCAGATGACCGACCTCGCGCGCTCGCTGCGCGACAAGCTCGCCGGCCGCGCCCACATGGCCGCGATGCCGGTGTTGAGCGAGCAGGCTTCCAGCGACGGCACGATCAAGTGGCTGTTCGACGTGGGCGCCGGCAACGCGGTCGAGACGGTGTTCATTCCCGAAGACGACCGCGGCACGCTGTGCATCTCTTCGCAGGCCGGGTGTGCCGTCGGTTGCCGTTTTTGCTCGACCGGTCACCAGGGCTTCAGCCGCAACCTGACCACCGGTGAAATCGTCGCGCAGCTCTGGTTCGCCGAACATCATTTGCGCAAGCAACTGAACCTGCCCGAAGGCACACGCGCCATCACCAACGTGGTGATGATGGGCATGGGCGAGCCGCTGCAGAACTACAACGCGCTCGTGCCTGCACTGCGCGTGATGCTCGACGACCACGGCTACGGCCTGTCGCGGCGCCGCGTCACGGTGTCGACTTCCGGCGTGGTGCCGATGATCGACCGCCTGCGCGCCGATTGCCCGGTGGCCCTCGCGGTCTCGCTGCACGCACCGAACGATGCGCTGCGCGACGACCTCGTGCCGCTCAACCGCAAATACCCGCTCGAAGAGTTGCTGGCGTCTTGCCGGAAGTACCTGGAAGCGGCGCCGCGCGACTTCATCACCTTCGAGTACTGCATGCTCGATGGCGTGAACGACAGCGATGCCCAGGCGCGCGAGCTGCTCAGGCTCGTCGGGGCAGGCGCTTCGCACAACGACCCGCAGCGTGTGTCGTGCAAGTTCAACCTGATTCCGTTCAACCCGTTTCCCGAGTCGGGGCTGAAGCGCTCGCCGAACGAGCGTGTTCTTGAGTTCGCAAGAATCCTGCAAGACGGCGGCCTGGTCGCCACGGTCCGCAAGACCCGCGGCGACGACATCGACGCCGCCTGCGGCCAGCTCGCAGGTGAAGTGCAAGACCGCACCAACGCCCGCACGTGCACCGGCGAACGGGTCATGCGCGTG
>JANYFX010000025.1 GCA_025359585.1 Rhizobacter sp.
TAGCTTTCGCTTCCTCGAAGGTTCCTACTTCGATGCGCCACAGCAAGATTGGGCTGGTTGGGTCAATTTCTCCGTTGCCGAAACGAGGAGGCCCTTCGCCAGCTACCAGACAGGAAGCTTGAGTTTGATTGGCAGCCGCCCATGCGGTAAAGACACGGTTCATGACGCCTAACGTTTGACATGAGGGGTGACCGAAAGGCGCAGCCTTTTGGGCATCCCCTCGATGGAAGGGTTAGGTGGCATTTTGGCCTGCGCAACAAACCTAGGATTTACCACCTGGCGCGCCAGAGTAGGGAGACAGCGCCGGCGAGGACAAGTAGTTCCATGAGCCACGCATGCGTACCCCCAGAAATGTGTTTCAGAAGTGCGCGCGCGACGAACGCGCCTGGTACGGTGCAGAGGCCCACCAGCAAACCCACAAGTGCCAGTTGAAGAGTGAGTGCAGTAAGGCTGCCAAAGAGAACGACTTTGGCCATGCCCAGCACGACAGAAATGACTGCATCCGTTGCAACCAGCGCCGCGCCTTGGACGCCGCCGGCCATGAGGATGGAGATCAATAGGACGCCTGTTCCTGCCATGCCGCCGTTAATGAAGCCGAAGAAGGCTCCTGCGCCGAGCTCGGCGCCGGGAGAGAACTGAAACTTAGCGTGATTCAAGTACCGCCGCAGGGGAATGCTCAGAAGCAGGAATGCACCCAGAAGTAGAGCAACCCACTCCGCGCTCAGCAATGTGTAGCTGTACGCGCCGATGATGCATGCCGGTAAGCCCAACGTGAGCATGAGACGCACGTGGGACCACTGGATCTCGCGCCAGAAGGCCACGACGCGGCTGCCGTTGTTGAAGAGCATGGCAACAGCCATGACGGGGATGACGCTCTTGACCCCGACGATGGGCACCAAGAACACTGGGAGCGCAAGACCTGTACCGAATCCTGAAAGGCCGCCCAGAATTGAGGCGGAGAACGCAACCAGGCACGCCAGAGCAAGCTGCGAAGGATTCTCGATGAAAGGTTGTAAGAGCGCGCTCATGCCATCTAACGTTTGACATGAGGGGTGCCAAAAAGGCGCAGCCTTTTGGGCATCCCCTCGATGGAAGGGTTAGGCACCGCCCACCGCGCTGACGATTGATGTGGTGGCAATACCGATGACCAGGCACGAGACCACAAGCCCAACGAAAGCAAGCACCGCCTTGAGTTTCTTTCCCGATTCTCTAGTGCGGGCGAGATAGTAGGGAATAGCGAGTGGAGAGATGAGGATGACGGCGCCGCCAAGAAAGACACTTGCTTGATGGTGGCGAGAAATTGCGTCTCGCCTGTACCAAGTGTAGGCAGTGATCATGATCACTACTCCGAAGAGCAGATCGAATGCTCGTGGCGTGACTGCATTCATGATCAGGAAGTAACCATCGAGTATTCCGAATGCTGTGCACAAGATCAAGACGACTGTTATAGCGACGCGGGAGCTCATGTTGGCGCGACCTCGGTTTCTACTCAAAGACTAGCAGGTTGCTACACACGAGAGCTCTGACGGCAACAGGATCGCAAGATGTCTTGCTTAGATGCTCGCGGGGCCTAACGTTTGACATGAGGGGTGACCGAAAGGCGCAGCCTTTTGGGCATCCCCTCGATGGAAGGGTTAGGCGGCACTGTCACGCGAGGCGACGCGTTGGCGCTAGCGCGCACACCACTGCTTCTCGCAAGGGATTCCATTCCCGTCGCCGTCCATCTTTGCACCGGGGCAGTTGGCAAGAAAGTACTTTGCTTCGGCACATGACTTCATTTGTGAGCAATATTGTCGCCCGTCGCAACTGAACCCACTGGACACACTAGGCGCCGCAGGAGCGACCGTAGCGGGAGCTGATGCCGCAGCTGCCGCACGTCGCTTCTTCTCTTCGGCGTTCAGCTCTTGAATGGTCGGAGTCTTTCGAACTTGATCAGATGGACAGGGGCCTTGTTGATAAGTGACTGTGCCGTTAATCACGCACTTGCTCAACGGCGCAGCTACGACTCCGGAGGCGGCGATCACAAGACCGGCAACCAGGGTGAAGATGGATGAGATATTGCGCATGGTCGTGTGGATGCTAAGTTGACGCGAAAGTGTGCGATGGAGTGTGGCCTGTTGTGCCGCCTAACGTTTGACATGAGGGGTGATCGAAAGGCGTAGCCTTTTGGGCATCCCCTCGATGGAAGGGTTAGGCGTCAGGTTTGGAGCGCTCGGCGAGTGCATGCCAGACTTTTCCTTCAGCCCGCGTGGAGGAACAATGAACTCTCGCGAATTGCGCGAACCGTACATGCCCGAAGGGCCTGCGGCCCAACTGCCTGACCGACATTTGCTCTTGACCGCGCCTCAGCGCTGACTTTGCACTTGTGCGCTGCGCGAAGCATTACGGCGCAGACGAGGTGGAAAGTCTGGCGGCAATTGGCACTGTGCTTCGAGTGCGAAGAATTGGACAAAGAACTCGCCGGCAGAAACCAAAAAGCAGCTTTGCTCACGACTGATTCTGACGCCTAACGTTTGACATGAGGGGTGACCGAAAGGCGCAGCCTTTTGGGCAGGAACTTGTGCCGATAAAGTA
>JANYFX010000064.1 GCA_025359585.1 Rhizobacter sp.
GTGACGACCGGATCAAGCGGCTGGCCGGCAAGATCGATCGCGTGCTCGTCGACGCACCCTGCTCGGGGCTGGGCACCCTGCGCCGCAACCCCGACCTGAAATGGCGCCAGTCACCCGAATCGGTTACCGAGATGGCCGTCAAGCAGACCGCCATCCTGCAAAGCGCCTCGCGCCTGCTCAAGCCGGGCGGTCGGCTCGTCTACGCGACTTGCAGCCTGCTCGACGTTGAAAACGAGGACATCGCCCGCAACTTCACGGCGGAACACGAGCGCGACTTTCAGGTGTTGCCGGCGCAGGAAGCGCTGGCGCGCGCGCATGTGAACGAGGCCGAGTCGCTGGTTCGTGGCGACTTCATGCGCCTGTGGCCGCACCGCCACGGCACCGACGGGTTTTTCGCGGCCGTGTGGGAGCGACGCTGAACGCAAAAGTACCGGCCTGGGCTGATTTCGGCACCGGATTGCGATACCTCAAGTAGCCCGCTTCCAGCCCGGCAATTCGGGGGTTCGGAGCAGAGGCCTCGCATACAATCTGTCACTCGCCATTCATCGCGGATATAAGGACCTCATGAACTCGTTGATCTCGATCTGGGACGCCACGGTGGCCTTGCTGGCCCATGGTTTGATCGACACGACCTGGTGGGAAGTGCTGCTGGTCACCCTGGTGATGACGCACATCACGATCGCCTCGGTCACGATTTTTCTGCACCGTGCGCAGTCGCACCGGGCGCTCGATCTGCACGCGATCCCCTCGCACTTCTTCCGCCTGTGGTTGTGGCTGACCACCGGCATGGTGACGAAGGAGTTCGTGGCGATCCACCGCAAGCACCACGCCAAGTGTGAAACCGAAGAAGACCCGCACAGCCCGCAAACGCGCGGCATCAAGACCGTGCTGCTGACCGGCGTCGAGCTCTACCGCGCCGAGTCGAAGGTCAAGGAAACGATGGTCAAGTACGGCCTGGGCACTCCCGACGACTGGATCGAGCGCAACCTCTACACCCGCTTCAGCTGGCAGGGCGTGGGCGTGATGCTGCTGATCGACCTGGGGCTGTTCGGCGCCATCGGCCTCACGGTCTGGGCGATCCAGATGTTGTGGATCCCGATCATGGCCACGGGCATCATCAACGGCCTGGGCCACTGGTGGGGGTACCGCAACTTCGAAGCGCCCGATGCGTCGACCAATGTGTCGCCCTGGGGCATCGTGATCGGCGGCGAAGAGCTGCACAACAACCACCACACCTATCCGACTTCGGCCAAGTTCTCGGTCAAGCCTTACGAGTTCGACATCGGCTGGGGTTACATCCGCGCGCTCGAACTGATGGGTCTGGCCAAAGTCCGCAAGACGCCGCCGATGCTGAAGCTCGGCAGTATCCGCCCGGTGGCCGACGACAAGACGTTGGAGGCGGTCATCGCCAACCGCTACGAGGTGATGGCCAAGTACGCACGCAATCTGCGCCACGCCAGCCACGCCGAAGTGCAGCGCCTCAAGGCCGAAGGCTCGTCGAGCGCGACCAAGCTCGAAAACATGCTGCTGGCCAAGCGCTGGCTGCACCGTGATGAAGACAAGATTCCGCATGCTGTGAAAGCGCAGGTGGCCGCTGCGGTCGAGCACAGCCCGGGCTTGGCCAAGCTGGTGGCGATGCGCGAAGAACTGCGGCAGCTCTGGACCCGCACCAACGTGTCGGCCGAGCAACTCGTGGCCGATCTTCAGGTCTGGTGCAAGAAGGCGGAAGAGAGCGGCATCGCGACGCTGCAAGAGTTTTCGCTGAAGCTGCGCGCTGCCCACGCCTGACGCCTTCGGCTGAAGACGATAGCGGGGTCGCTTTGCGACCCCTTTTCTTTTGCCCGCTTGCTTTCGGGCAACAAAAAACCCGCCACTCGGGCGGGTTCTTCGGTGAAGCGCCGGGCGCTTACTTCAGCTTCGTTTCCTTGTAGGTCACGTGCTTGCGTGCCTTCGGGTCGAACTTCATCATTTCGAGCTTTTCCGGCGTGGTCTTCTTGTTCTTGTCGGTCGTGTAGAAGTGACCAGTGCCGGCGCTGGATTCCAGCTTGATTTTTTCGCGTCCACCTTTTGCCATGATCAGCTCCTAGTGTTCAGATTTCACCGCGGGCGCGGAGATCGGCGACGAT
>JANYFX010000102.1 GCA_025359585.1 Rhizobacter sp.
GATCATCCAAGAGCCTTACAACCTACAGAACTTTAACCGCTACAGCTACGTGATCAACAACCCGTTGGCGCATACCGACCCCAGCGGCTACTCGTTCTGGACAGAGGTGAGAAGGCCGGTGGCGGCGATTGCGGTTACATGGTTGCTCGGGCCGGGGGCAAATAGTTTCCTAGGGCTGACAGGGGCTTCCGCCTCTGGTATCGCCGGTGCACTAGGCGTTGGCGGAGGCTACGCCGCCACGATCAGTTCGATCGCCGCAGGCTTCGCCGCAGGGGGAGTTGGCGGCGGCAACATCGAAAGCGCCCTGACAGGCGCATTCACAGCAGGCATGCTCGACGTCATTGGTACAGGCGCCGCTTCAGGGGCGATTGGCGTCGTTGAAAAGATTGTGGCACACGCCATGATCGGCTGTATCAGTGCGGGGGTGAGCGGCGGTAGCTGCGGCTCATCGGCACTGGCTGGTGGCTTCGCCGCAGGTGCGGGTGCGGCGCTTTCCCTGCAGGGTTGGGATAATATTGTTACGCGGGCGGTAGTGGGTGGGGCGGCGGCACGACTAGGCGGCGGCAAGTTTGCCAACGGCGCGTTTACGGCGTCGTTTAACTATTTGTTGAATGATTCATCCCATCCAAAGAGTGGTGATGCATTGTTGGACCTCCTTGACTGGATAACGGGTGGGAAGTATTCATTCGCTCCTGGCAAGCGGGATACCTATGAAGATATGCCGTCCGAGCGCAACGTCAAGAAAGTTGCGGAAGATGCGGAAAAGGTAAAGGAAGGTGTCAAAGATACAGCAGTGATTGCGGCGACGATGACGCCGGTGGGACGGGGGGCATCAATTGCATTTAGAACAGAACACTATGCTGCAAGGTTGCTTGCTGATGGACTAGCTGTCAATAAGGTCGAGGCAGCAGTAGCGTTAGAGGTTGCTGCAATTCAGGCAAATATGGTTGTTTCAAAAGCACCTGTGATTGGACGAATGGTCGTAGACAAAGTACTAATTGAATGGCATGCCTTCAAGCAGACGAATGGCATTGTTTCCGTCGGCACAATTTTTCCTGTGAAGTAAATATGATACGGAATCTATTTGACGTAGAAAAAAAAGCAATAGTTGCGATGTCGCAAAGCCTAAAGCCGATACTGCGACAACGGCTACTTGCAGATTTAGAGGGGGCGCAGGTGGAGGCAGTTACCAAGGATGGGTCAAGACTGCTATTCCATATAGTCGGGTATGAGCGAGAGAAATATCAAGGGCAACATGCGTACCCGTGCGGAGGCACGGTGCGCGACTCGGATCAAGAGGATATTTCAGTCGCGATTTACGCTGACCATAATGATCGTCTACTAGAGTTTGAGTTGGTTAAGCTGACCGATACGCCGATTACTTCACCAGAATGGGAGTCTTTTCAAGCTCTATATTGAGGAAGCGTAGATACCGTAAGCATCAAAATAGGAGGCTAACAGCATTTTGGTGCGGGGGCAAAATTACCTCTATGCCGGCAGCTACAAGTATTGTCGTGAAGGCAACAAAACGAATGAGACGGGCAAATTGCACAATTCTGTAGTTGATTGTTGGATAAAAAATTCACTAGTTGCATGTAAAACCGAGCGGTTAGACATCGCATTGTTGCATTCAAATGCATCTTCGATTAGCTCAGCGATATCATTGACATCAAGCGACGTGCTGGTTTTGGTTCAAGTTTGGTCAGAACCAAAAAATATCGATATCACTATGCAAGCAGTTAGGAAGGACGGCGCCTTCGCTGAGTCTGCGCTTGAAATATTGAAGTATTCTGATTTAGAGGATGGTGTAAATCAGTTCGAAAACATTATTCGTTTGATTCGAAATTTTAGATTGCACTTAACAAGCACACCATACAACAATTCACCCCTCCCGACCCAAAATAAATGGGGTCAGACTCCATTAATTTGAAGATAAGGAAAATGGAGGGTCCCATTTGCCATCTGCGGTACAACGAGAGATTCGGACGTTCACGAAACAAATTGATACGGTTAAGCAGTTTATGAAAGAGAAAGGTTTTTGATGAATATGACCGGTAGGATGATTCTGGACGACGCTGGCATCGAGAAGCTTTTGCGTTTTTTTTCTGCACTTCCGACTTCCGGCCATGTCAACGTTGGCGTTAACGGCTTGATGAATGAACTCGGCGAGGCAGCAGGCAACCTCGGCCGAGCGTTCGACAACCAACGCTACTTCCTCGCCTACAACCCCTCGCAAGGTATCTTCGCTGACCTCGGCCAATCTTTGCGCGACGCCATTGGTTTGGGCACGGATATCTCGAAGCAGCTCTCCATGAGCGGGGTCTGATTTAGTGGACGGGCAAGTTGGTGAATTATGCTGCCATTTGGATTTCAGTCTCGTTGAATTGTTTTGCTCGTTCGGCAGGTGACTGATTGTTGATTTTGGCGTGACGTCGGATACGGTTGTAGAACA
>JANYFX010000246.1 GCA_025359585.1 Rhizobacter sp.
GCTTGCCGATCTGAACACCAGCGAGGCGCTGAAGACCGCGATCGTCGACCATGCGCTGGCCGCGCTGGTGACGACCGACGAGCGCGGCCGCATCGTCGAATTCAACCCCGCGGCCGAAGCGATGTTCGGTCGGCCGCGCGCTGCGGTGCTGGGCCGGCTTGTCAGCGAAGTGATGATGCCCGAGCGCTTTCGCGGCCCGCACGAGGAAGGCATGGCGCGCATGCAGGGCGGTGGCGCGCCGCGCGTGATGGGCAAGCGGCTCGAGATGCACGCGCTGCGCGCCGACGGCAGCGAGTTCCCGATGGAGATGGTGCTGTGGCGCACCGATGCGCAGGGGCGCACCTTCTACACCGCGTCGATTGCCGATCTGTCGGAGCGGCGCGATGCCGCCGCGCAGATCGAGCGCCAGCGCGAGGCGCTGCGGCAGAGCGAGGAGCTGACCGCGATGGGCAGCCTGCTGGCGGGCGTCGCGCACGAGCTGAACAACCCGCTCGCGATCGTGATGGGCCGCGCCAGCCTGCTCGAAGAAAAGTGCGAGGCGCTGCCCGAGTTGCGCGCCGATGCGCAGCGCATCCGCGAGGCGGCCGAGCGCTGCGGGCGCATCGTGCGCACGTTTCTGAACATGGCGCGCAGCCGACCGCAGACGCGCAGCCCGGTGGCGCTGAACGAGATGGTGCGTGCGGCGGCCGACATGCTGCAGTACGGCTACCGCACCCACGGCATCGCGCTCGAGCTCGTGCTCGCCGAGGCGCTGCCGGATGTCAACGCCGATGGCGACCAGATCGGCCAGGTCGTGATGAACCTGCTCGTCAACGCGCAGCAGGCGCTGGCCGGCGCCGAAGGCCCGCGCCGCGTGCGCGTGCAGACCGGCCTGGAACTGCGCCGCGACAACCGCGAGCCGCGTGTCTGGCTGCGTGTGGCCGACAACGGGCCGGGCGTGTCGGCCGCGCTGCGCCCGCGTGTCTTCGAACCTTTCTTCACCACCAAGCCCGAAGGCACCGGCACCGGCCTGGGTCTGGCCGTGTCGCGTTCGCTCGCGCGTGACCACGGCGGCGAGCTCACGCTCGAACCCCTGTCGGCGCAAGGCGGCGCGAGCTTCAGGCTGAGCCTGCCGATCAGCGGCCAGGCCGAAGAGGCCACGGTGCCAGCTGCACTGCCCGAGCCCGGCGCGTCGCTGATGGTGCGCGTGCTCGTGGTCGACGACGAGCCCGAGCTGGCCGAGCTGATGCGCGACATGCTCGAAGGCGCGGGCTACGACGTGGCCACCGCCGAGTCGGGCGCGGTGGCGCTCGAATTGCTGGACACCGCGCGCTTCGACGCCATCGTCTCCGACCTGCGCATGCCCGACATCGACGGCGCCGGCCTGTGGCGCGAAGTCGCGGCGCGCCACCCTTCGCTGTCGCGCTGCATGCTCTTCGTCACCGGCGACACGCTCTCGCCCGACGCGCGCGAGTTTCTGCGCAGCTCGCGCTGCGCTTCGCTCGACAAGCCTTTCTCCAAGGCCGACCTGCTGGCCCGCGTGGCCGCGCTGCTCGACTGAGCTTCAGGCCAGCACGGGTTCGCGCGCGCCTTCGAGCATCGTGCGGCTGATCACGCCGTAGAGCTCGACCCAGGCGCTGCGCACCTCGCTCGTGAAAGCGTCGCCCAGGCCTTGTTCCAGCGTCTTGATCAGCGCGCCGCCGACCGTGGCGTAGTGTTTTTCCTGCACGCCGTAACCCTTGTGGCGCGAGCCGAGCAGGCGCAGCACCGAGCCGAGCGCGGCGGGCCGGTCGAGCAGCGTCAGTGCGCTGCCGATCATGCCCATCAGGCGCTCGCCCTGGTGCGCCATGTCGCCGCGAAACAGCGGGCGCAAGGAAGGGTCGGCAGCGAAGAGCTGGGTGTAGAAAATCTCTGCGGCCTGGGGCGCAATGGGTTCCACGAGCGCGTAGCTGCTGCGCACGAGGTCGATCTGCTGGGTGTTCATTCGAGGGCTCCTGGTTGAAGCCCACAGCATCGTGTGCCGGTGTTGCAGCGCGGTTTCACCGGCCGCCGTCGAAGGTTTCGTTTGTAGTGCCGCGCACCGGCGGCCCGCCCCTGCCGATGAACCGTGCCATATGCACACCGGCCCGTGGTGCGCCAGCGACACGTGCGCCGGCGCAGGCTGCCTGCGCTGCGTGCGGTAAGCACGGATAACGAAACACCTGTGCGGCAGATTTCAAAACAGGTGGTATCGGTCACGGCCGGCACGGCAGCGGGTGTGGGCAGCACGGGTCAGGGGCGATACAAACGCCCACAGCGCGATCCGTCGCCGCCCCGCCATCCTCAAAAGGAGCACTTTCATGAACACCTCGCCCACCGTCTTCGCATCGACCCTCGTCATCGCCGCCTGCGCTCTGCTGGCCGCTTGCGGCCCGATCGTCTCGCAGGCCAATGCACAGAACCAGGGGCCCTCGACCATCGCGAGCGGCGCCACCCTCTTCGGCGACGTGATGTACTTCGGCGACGAGTTCGCGGCCGAAGAGAAGACGCTGGTGGCCGACAGCAAGCAGCAAGCCCCGAGCTTCTGAGCCTTCTTCCCCTCGCGCGCGGCACGGTCGCGCGTGTCGCTTGTACGGGCTCATGGAACGTTTGACGCGAATCTCGTTGCCATGTGTTGCCGGGCCGACTACAAGCCGTACATGCCCGCGCCCACCTCCTTCAATCTCGCCCTCGCGCTCGCCGCCGCGCTGAGCGCCACCGCCGCCTTGTTGCACCTGGCCATCATCGTCGGCGGGCCGGCCTGGTACCGCTTCTTCGGGGCCGGTGAAAAGTTCGCGAGGGCCGCCGCGGCCGGGCGCGCTTACCCGGCGGTGGTGACGGCCAGCATCGCGTCGGTGCTCGGCCTCTGGGCAGGTTATGCCTTGTCGGGTGCCGGCGTGTTGCCACGCTGGCCGCTGTTGCCGGCGGCCTTGTGCGCGATCACCGGCGTCTACCTGCTGCGCGGCTTCGCGGTGCTGCCGCTGCTGCTGTTCGCGCGCTCGAAAGCCACGCCGTTTCTGGTGTGGAGCTCGCTCGTGTGCATTGGCTTCGGCTTGGTGCACCTGCTTGGTTTGCTGCAGGTCTGGCCGCAGCTCTGAACTGCTGCGCTGAACTGCATGGCCGAAAGCGGCCAGACTGCAGAGGCGTTCGCGCCGGATGATGACGGCATCGAAACTCCCGGCGTTTTCATCATGGCTTCGTTCCAACTGGTCGGCCTGTCGGCCGAGCCTTTCGCAGAACTCTTCGACCTGAGCGATGACGACCTCGCCGCGCACCACGCGCGGCGTGTGGTGGCCAGCGCGCAGCCCGGTTACCCGTGCCGCGTGAGCCTGGTGGACGCGGATGTCGGCGACGAATTGCTGCTGCTCACCTGGCCGCACCAGCCGGCGGCCTCGCCCTACAAGTCGTCGGGCCCGATCTACGTGCGCAAGGGCGCGCGGCAGCGCAGGGTCGAAGCCGGTGTGATTCCGGACTACGTTCGCTCGCGCCTGATGTCGGTGCGGGCTTATGACGCGGCGCACATGATCGTGGATGCGTCGGTCTGCGAAGGGCTGAACGTTGCGGCGGAGATCGAGCGGATGTTCGGTGTCGAAGAGACCGCCTACATCCATTTGCACAATGCCCGGCGTGGCTGTTTCTCCTGTCGGGCCGATCGCGCCTGACGGCGCCACGCCGGCTCGAGGGCACAGGCACCGGCGTTTGCAGCGCGCTGTCGTTCCAGCCAAGGCTGGAATGTTAAATGCGCTACGAACCCGCGATTGACGCGCTTCGATGCATCGAAGCATGATCGGCGCGTCCGTCGTTGGATGCACGAATACAAGATGAGCGGCGAAAAAGAACGATCCCTGCCGATCGACTTTCTCCGGTGCCTCGGTGCCGTGGTTGTCATGCTGGCGCACACCGAGCCGCCGGAGTGGTTGTTCCAGCTTCGCAATTTCGGCACGCCGCTGCTGATCGTGGTGGCCGCGTTGTCGGCAGCCCTGGTCTACCGCGATCGGCCGCTGCTGACCTGGGCCTTTCTCAGGCGCAGGTCGATCAAGCTCACCGTGCCGCCGTGGTTGTTCCTGACCGCCTTCTTCGGCATGGCGTTCGTGTACTCATCGCTGCGTGGCAAACCTTTCCCGTTCAGCGCCGACGTGGTTCTCGGCTCCTACACCTTCAGCTCCGGCATCGGCTACGTCTGGATCTTCAAGGTCTACCTGATCATCGCGCTGCTGACGCCCGGCCTGCTGCGTTTCAGGAACGCGGTGAACGACGCGAAGACCTGTTTCCTGATTCTGCTGGGGAGTTATCTGTCGTGCGAACTCGTTGCCGTGCTGGTGCATGAGAACGTGCACTCGCCCTGGCTGGTCGAGCTGCTGAACGACACGCTGCTGACGGTGCCGCCGTATGCCGTGTTGTTTGCCTATGGCCTGTGGCTGGGTGAGCTGGCCGAGTGGCAGGTCGCGGCGACATCGCTTGTCTCGCTGCTGGTGTTCGCGGCCTTGAGCGTGTTGAAGTTCAGGCAACAAGGCCACTTCGTGCCGACGCAGTTGTTCAAGTACCCACCGACGCTGTACTTCCTGTCCTACGCCTTCTTCTGCGTCAACGCGCTCTACCTGTTCGCGAAGTCGGCCGTGGTCGCACGCCTGCCGGCGCGACCGATTGCGTGGGTGTCGTCCAACCTGTTGTGGATCTTCCTGTGGCACATCATGGGCGTCTTCGTGTGGGGCTGGGTCGCCGGCATGCCACACGGCCGGCTCGACAAGGCCTTGCTGATGTTGCTGTTCGTGTTCGGATTCGGCGCTTCGGTGACATGGCTGCAGAAGCGGCTGGTCACCGCGCTGTTGCCGCAGGCCCCGGGCCGATCGAAAAACGCGCTGCGCCTGCTGTTCGACTAGGGCGCCGCACCGCCTGCCTATTGCATGAAGCCGATGCTTGCCCTGCGCGGGCCGGTGTCGGGCAGGTCGGCCGGCTTGACGTGATCTCTCCCGGCGAGCTTGGCGTTGCCGAACGCCGCCATCCACGCGCGGCGCATGTTGCGCGGGGCCATCTCGCTCATGGCGTCGAGCACGTCGCTGTGCGGCTCGGTCTCGAAGCGTTCGCCCCAGCCGTGGTCGGCGCGGATCGTGCGGTAGAGCTTGGCGGCGATGTGGCGGGCCGCGTCGCGGTCGGGGGCCTGAACTTCGTAGACATTCATGCGGTTCAGGATCGGGTCGGGAATGGCGCGGCCGTCGTTGGCGGTGGCGACCCAGATCACCTGGCTCGCATCGATCGGCACCTCGGCGAATTCGTCGGTGAAGCTGCCGGCGGTGTCGTGTTCGAGCAGGCTGTACAGCGCGCCAAGCGGGTCGTAGGCGTGCTCGCCGCCGGCCTTGTCGATCTCGTCGACCACCATCACCGGGTTGGCGTACTGGCCGTCGACCAGCGTTTCGAACACCTTGCCGGGGCGCGCGCCTTTCCATTGGCTCGACGCGCCCGAGAGCACCCAGCCGGCGGTCATCGAGCTCATCGACAGAAAGCCCATGCCGGTGCCGAGCAGCAATGACAGTTCGCGCGCGAAGTGGGTCTTGCCGATGCCGGGCGGCCCGAGCAGCAAGAGCGGCGTGATCTCGAGCGCGTCGCGGCTGTCTTCGCACAGCGCGAGCTGGCGTTTGATGTCGTCGAGCACTTCGACGAAGTTGGGCAGATCGTCGTAGAGGTGGTCCATCACCGGCAGGCCGGAGGGCTTGACCTGAAAACGCTCGGGGCCCTTCTCGAGCATGCGCTCGTAGGTGGAGCGCAGGCTTTCGTGCTCCTTGGCGGGCAGCTTGTCGAGCTTGCGGCCGACCTCGTCGACGCGGTAGAGGCTGCGCATGCGGGCGATCGGTATGCCCGAACCCTGGCTGCCCGGCGGTCGGGCCGACACGGTCACGAGATCGTTCGAAGCGGTCATGGAATGAACCTCCACCAACAGTGCGCTGCAAGCATTCAAACACGATTCACGCGCGACCATCGGGCGATCAGCGCGACAAACCCGACGCTATTGCATACGGGAGAGAGCGTGCAGGTTGTGTGCCAGGGCCCGGGCTTCAGGCCGCTGCCGCCGTGACGGGCTGAGGCACGGCGGCAGCACCCACCCGGTTCTTTCCGCCGCGCTTGGCCTCGTACATCGCCGAGTCGGCCTGGGCCAGAAGGCCGTCGAATGAAAGCGGCCCGGCCGCGCGAATCGACACGCCGACGCTGACGGTGGGCTGCACCGCCGCGCCGCCGTCGGTGACGATGCGGGTTTCGGCCACGCTGGCGCGCACCCGTTCTGCCACCTGCAATGCCAGCGGCAGGTCGGTGGCCGGCAGCAGGGCCACGAACTCTTCGCCGCCGTAGCGGGCCAGCAGGTCGACGTCGCGCAGGCTCGCCTTGCAGGCGCGGGCCACCTCGATCAACACGCGGTCGCCGGCGGCGTGGCCGTGCGCATCGTTGATGGACTTGAAGTTGTCGACGTCGAGCAGCAGCACGCAGACCGGCTCCTGGGCCAGGCGCGCGTGTGCGAATCGGCGCTCGCCCACGACGAAGAAGTGGCGCCGGTTGAAGGCGCCGGTGAGCGGGTCGGTGACCGACAGCCACTCGGCCGCGCGGCGCGCGCGCTCGGCGTCTTGCAGCAGCGAGATCACGAGCCAGGTCACGGGCGGCGCGATCAGGGACGGGATGCCGGCGCTCATCAGCAACGAGACCCAGAGCTCGTGCGACGAGCGGTGGATCAGCAGGTTGATCACGAGCGCCATGCCGAGCGAGGCCAGGATGCCGATCAGCGTGACGACCGCGCAGGTTTTCCAGCGCCCGAAGCGCAGCACCATGGCGCGCAGAAAGCGCTTGTACACGCTGCGGTCGGCGCTCGGGTCGGACTCGGCCCAGGCGTCGAGCGCCCAGGTGTCGGCCCATTCCTGGCCGGCGGTTTCGAGCGGTGCCATCACTTGACCCAGGTGTTGAGCTGGATGATGGGCAAGAGCACGGCGAGCACGATCAGCATCACGACCGCGCCCATCGCCACGATCAGCAGCGGCTCCAGGATCGTGGCCATCTGCATCGCGCGGCGCTGCACTTCCATGCCGAGCTGGCGCGCGGCGCGCTCTAACATCAGCGGCAGCTGGCCGGTTTGTTCGCCGAGGCGCGAGAACATCGCGAGCAAGCCCGGAAAGCGCTTCTTGCCGGCCAGCGCCGAGGCGAGCGGAGCGCCTTCGCGCACCTGCACCAGCGCGTCCATCGCGTCGGCGCGCATCGCGCGGTTCGAGAGTGTTTCGGCGGCGGCTTGCAGCGCTTTGAGGATCGGCACACCGGCGCTCGCGAGCATCGCCAGCGTGCCGGCAAAACGCGCTGCGTTGTAGCCGCGTGCGAGCTTGCCGATCAGCGGCAGCGTGAGCCACGCGGCGTCGAAGCGCTCGCGGAAGGCTTCGTTGCGCAGCATCCAGGTCAGCAAGGCGAACCCGGCCGCGAGCAGCAGCGCGAGCAGCCAGCCCCAGCTGCGCAGGAAGCCGCTGATCGAAAGCATGGCGATCGTCAGCGCCGGCAGGGCGCGCTTGGAATTGGTGAACACCGAGGCGACCTGCGGCACGACGTAGGTGACGAGAAAGATCACGATCACGACCGCGATCAGCGACACGATGGCCGGGTAGAGCGTGGCGCCGATGAGCTTGGCCTTGAGTTCCTGGCGCGCTTCGAGGTCATCGGCCAGGCGCTCGAGCACACCGCCGAGCGCACCGCTCTGTTCACCGGCCGCGACCACGCCGCGATAGACCTCGTCGAACTCGCGCGGCGCGCTGCCGAGGGCACGCGCGAACGGCGAACCGCCGTTGACTTCGCTGCGCAGGTGCGCCACGAGTTCACGCTGGCGCGGGTCTTCGGCTTCGTCGCTGAGCGCGGTCAATGCCCGTTCCAGCGGCAGGCCGGAGCCGACCAGGCCGGCGAGCTGGCGCGTCCAGACCGTGAGGCCGGTGGAATTGAAAACGCGGCGCGTGAAGCGCAGGCCTTCGCCTTGTGTGCCGGCCGAGGCGACCTGCGTGACGCTGAGCGGCACCAGCGATTGCGCGCGCAATTGCGTGCGCGCGGCCTTGGCGTTTTCGGCGTCGAGCAGGCCGCTCGTGGACTTGCCGCTCGCGTCCAGCGCTTCGAATTTGTAGGCAGGCATGTCAGAGGGGCGCCGGGCCGCCCCAAGGCCGTCTGCGCCCCTTCGGGGGGCAGCGCCGGAGCGAAGCGACAAGCGTGGGGGTCGTCATGCTCATTCGCGTGTCACCCGCATCACCTCTTCGGCCGACGTGACACCTTCGGCCACGAGCCG
>JANYFX010000268.1 GCA_025359585.1 Rhizobacter sp.
CTATTTGTCGCCTGTTTCTGCGCCTGTTGATAATATAACTTATCATGTAGCTGACCATCGTGAAATCGTGAGCCTGTCGGTATCTTCCGCCCCTCGCCTGCCGTCAGCGCCAGGAGTCCTGGGTCTTTGGCAGCGCACCCGCCGGGTCGTAGACGGTCAGCGCGTCGTCGGCGCTCAGCATCTCGTTATAGAGCACCAGGTTGGTACCGCCCGGCACGATTCGCGACCCGAACAGGATGCCCTTCGCCCCCGCGGCCAGCGCTTCGTCGGCCAGCACCCAACTGGGCGGCTCGACGCCTTGGTTGAACCAGAGCTCGCGCCAGTCGCAGTCGAACTCCTCCCACAATGGCGACCAGGCCGCCGAGTCGTAGCCGCGCCGGAAGTCGACCACCGCCTTGGCGCTCACCGTGTAGCTCACGAGGGTGCCCGGCGGCATCAACGGGGAGACTTGTTGGTACTCCCGCACGGCCGTGTCCGGCTCGAGCGCCAGGTAAAGGGCTTGGACGCCGGGGCGATTGGCCCGCCCGCCATGGGTTGCCGCGCCGGCCCCGCTCGTGGGAGCGGTCGCCCACCTGGGCGTGTGCATGCGATAGGCCGTGAGCGAGCCCAGGTCGGTGAGGATCATCCGGCCGCGCCGGCCTCTAGCGAGATGACGTAGCGCAGCACGTCGTCGGTACGCCCTTCGGACGCCAGCCGTTCGGCGGTCTTGTAGCCGAACACGGCCAAGGGCTCGGTGCGATACCAGAACAGCGCCCTGTTAAGGTCACCCGTCAGATCGGTCGCCGCCTTGATGATGCGCAGCGCCTCGCGCAGGAAGTCCTGGACGCCGCGTGAACCAGGGGCGCGGCTGATCGTGTTGCGGTGAACGTGTGCCTGCTCTGCCAGCGTCTGCAGGTCGATGTTCAGCGCTTGGCTAAAACGCCTGGGCGACAGGACCGGCGCCGAGGTGTCCGGATCCTTGAGGTAGTCGATGAAGTGCTGGTAGGTCCCACCGAGCACCGGGACGTCAATGACTGCTGTTTCGGCCATGTCAAAACTCCAATCTGCGCCTCTATATGTGCACTATTTGAGCACATTTGAGGCATCACCGTAATTGCCGTTCACCCATCGCCTTCTCCTTCGCGGATGAAAACCGAACTTGTCATGTGTTGCACTCGCGAGAGTCAGGATTCTGGTCGCTGGTTTGCGGTCGCAGCAGCGCCACGAAATTTATTGCTTTTGCTGCACTTGTTTCACTTATCTGCTAAAGTGTCGATATCCACAGAGCGTCAAAAAGACGCCCCAGCCCGCAGGAGTCCGACATGGCAACGACTGAAAGAACCCGGGGGCCCATCCCTGCCCCAATCACCGAAAACGAGCAAGAAATGGCACGCGTCGCGCAGCGCTGCATCATGGAGTCGCTGGACCGCTCGAAGGCCGCCGAGATTGTGCTCACGAGCGAGGACGGCGAGCTTCCGGCGGTGTCGCTGCCGCCAAACTCGTTGCGGCTGATCGCCCAGCTACTCGGCGCCCTGAGTGAAGGCAAGACGGTCACTGTGGTGCCCGCTGAGCGCGAACTGTCGACGCTGGAGGCAGCTCATATGCTCAACGTCTCCCGGCCGTTCCTGATCAAACAGATGGAAGCGAAGCTACTGCCCTACCGATTGGTCGGCTCGCACCGGCGCGTGACCGCCGAGGCCTTGATGGCGTATCGCCTGAAGATGCAAGCGGGTCAGGCGGATGCGCTGAGTCGCCTGGCCGACGACGCCGCCGAGCTGGGTCTGGACTACTGAGATGGCGGGCCATGCACGCTTCACGGCCGTGCTCGATGCTTGTGTTCTATTCCCGATCGCGACCGCCGACGCACTGGTCAGTCTGGCGGTTGCCGGCCTGTTTGCGGCGAAATGGACCGTGGCAATCGAGACCGAGTGGCTGGCTCTAGCCGAGCGGCGACACCCGGGGCTCGTGGGTCGGTTCAGCACCCGGCGCGATGCGATGCGGGACGCCGTCATCGATTGGGAGGTCAATGTGGAGGGCTGGAAGGCGCTCGCGCCCTCCCTGATGCTGCCCGACCCGAACGATGTGCATGTGCTTGCTGCCGCGATCGCTGGCCACGCGGACTGCATCGTCACGACGAACCTGAAGGATTTTCCGGCCTCGGTTCTCGAGGTCTACGGGCTGACTGCCCTTCATCCAGACGACTTCATCGTCGCGCAGCTCGATCTCGACCCTTACCCGGCGCTCGGGGCGTTCAAGGCCATGCGCGCCCGCAAGCGA
>JANYFX010000269.1 GCA_025359585.1 Rhizobacter sp.
CCGGCAGGTTCGCGAAGCTCCACTTGCCGCGCTTCACGTCGAACTCTTCCGGGGCCTTGATCTCCAGCAGGTGGCCTACGGCCGAGGTGACGAGGAAGGTGTCGCTCTCGAAGTACTCGTCGTGTTTGTCGAACTTGCCGGCCAGGGGCGTGAGCGCGCGCACGATGTCCTGTGCGACGGAGGGCTTCTCGGCAATGATCAAAGACTTGCTCATGTTTCTTTCGTCGTTGGGCGGGGCCATGCCACCGCATCAATACAATCCGGGCTTCTCGCGCGCACGCACACACGCGCGCACGCCCATGATTTCAATGTACCCAAAGAATCCGATGACGCAAGCCGCCGCCGCCAACGCCCCTTCGCCCACCCCTCCCAAGGCCAGCGGCCGCCGCATCCAGGTTCGCTTGTCGGGCGTGCACGGCAAGGGCGTGTTCGCCGTGGCGCCGATCAAGCGCGACGACTTCATCATCGAGTACCAGGGCGAGGTCATCACCTGGAAAGAAGCGCTGCGCCGCCACCCGCACGACCCGAAGGACCCGGACCATACCTTCTACTTCCACGTCGATGACAAACATGTGATCGATGCCAAGGTCGGCGGCAACGCGGCGCGCTGGATCAACCACGCCTGCAAGCCCAACTGCGAGGCCGACGAGGTCGGTGGCCGCGTCTTCATCAAGGCCCTGCGCGCCATCAAGCCCGGCGAAGAACTGTTCTACGACTACGGCCTGATCATCGACGAGCGCTACACACCCAAGCTGAAGAAGCAGTTCGAGTGCCGCTGTGGCACCCGCGGCTGCCGCGGCACCATGCTCGCCCCCAAGCGCTGACGCACCATGGCAGAAAACTCGCTCCAGTGGGGCGCCGAGGCCTTGTGGCAGCAGCTCGAACCGCTGCTGCCGGGCCTGAGCGTCGAAGTGGTCCACAGCACGATCTCGACCAACACCGCCCTGCTCGACCGCGCGCGCGTGGTCCAGGAAAGCGAGCTCGAAGCCGGCAACGTGCAGGTGCGCCGCAGTGTCGAGAGCGGCGCGTTCGGCCGCCGCGCGGTCGACGTGCAGCCTTGCCTGCTCGTCGCAGAGCACCAGATCGGCGGGCGTGGCCGGCAAGGCCGCGCCTGGCAATCTGCACCCGGCGCATCGTTGACGTTTTCGCTCAGCCTGCCGCTGGCGAGCAGCGACTGGTCGGGCCTGTCGCTCGCCGTCGGCGTGGCCCTGAGCGACGCGCTCGACACCACGCCGACCGCGTCGCCGGGCCCACGCATCGGCCTGAAGTGGCCGAACGATCTGTGGCTCGTCGGCGACGGCCACGAAGGCCGCAAGCTCGGTGGCGTGTTGATCGAAACCGTGGCCGCCGGGCCGCAACGCCTCGTTGTCATCGGCGTCGGCCTGAACATCCTGCCCTTCAGTGCCGACGATTTCTCCAGCGGCTTCGCGTCGATTCACGAGCTCAACCCCGCCTGCAGCGCACCGAACGTTCTGGCGCAGGTGATCGGGCCGCTGGTGCTGGCATTGAAACGCTTCGAGGCCGAAGGCTTCGCCGCCTTCGCTGCCGGCTTCGCGGCCCGCGACCTGCTGCGCGGACGCGCCGTGCGCACCACGCAGGCCGACGCGATCGATGGCGTGGCGCAAGGGGTTTCAGACCATGGCGAGCTGCTGGTGCAGACCGATGCCGGCCTGAAGCGCGTTTCCAGCGGCGAGGTCAGCGTGCGGCTGCGCGGCGTTTCGGCACAAGCACCGCTCGGCCCGCGCTGAAGAAAGCAGGCCCTGAATGCTCAGGCTGTTGGTGCTCGCGCTGCTCGTGGCAAACCTGGGTTTTTATTCCTGGACCCAGGGCTGGCTCGACGGCGTGGTCGGCGCCCGTGCCACCGGCGACCGCGAGCCCGAGCGCCTGGCGCGCCAGGTGCGGCCCGAAAGCGTGGTGATCCTGCCGCCGGAGTCGGCTGCGGCGTCCGGTGCCGCGCCCGCACCCGCGCTGGCCTGCCTGGAGGCCGGCCCGTTCAGCGCCGTCGAAACCCTGGCCGCGAGCGCGGCGCTGAAACAGGCCTTGCCCAACGCAGACGAGAGCAGTTGGGCCGAAGTGAAAACCGAAAGCCCGGGCACGTGGATCGTCTACATGGGCAAGTTCACCGACACCGAAGGGCTGACGAAAAAGGAGCAGGAGCTCAAGCGCCTGAAGCTCGAGTTCGAGGTGGTGCGCAGCCCGCCCGCGCTCGACCGCGGCCTGTCGCTCGGCAAATTCGACGCGCGCGCCGCCGCCGACAAGGCGCTCGATCGTTTCACGCAGCAAGGCGTTCGCACGGCCAGGGTGGTGGAGATCGCCGCGCCGACCAGCATGACCCTGCTGCGCGCCGCGCGGGCCGACACGGCCCTGGCGGCTCAGCTCCTGGCGCTGAAAGCGGGCAGCCTGGGCAAGGGCTTCGCGCCCTGCGCGAAGGCGCCGTAGCGCAGCGCCCCGCGCGCGGGTCAGCGCACTCTGGCCGCGCGCCGCTGGCGCCGTGAGGCCAGGTGCAACGCGAGGGTCGACGCGACCAGTGTCAGCAGCCACTCGAGGTTCAAGGCACCACCGCCACCACCGCCCGATGACGGCGTGGGCGTGGGCGTGACCGGTGTCACGGGCGCGGCGCTGACGGTGAGCGTGGTGCTCGTGCTGGCCTGGCGGCCGGTGCTGTCGGTCACGGTCAGGCTCACGACCACGCTGCCCGCGGCGCTGGTCGTCAGCGTGGCGGTCGAGGCGCTGGTGGCGCTGGTGAACGTGGCGGCGCCGCTGGTGATCGCCCACAGGTAGTTCGTGATGCTGGCCGTGCCGCTCGCCCGCGACGACGAAGCGTCGAGCGTCACGGGGTTGCCGGCCACGACCGCGTTGGACGCCAGGCTGATGTTGGCCGTGACGACGGCGACGGCGGCCACCGCCGCGCCGGCATCGAGCATGCCTGCGCCGCAGGTGCCGGTGGTGCAGAAGCACTCGCCTTGCGCCGAGGTGACAGAGGCGCTGCAGGCGGTGACGCCGGCAATGCCGTTGACCGGGAAAGCACGTGCCGAACTCTTCAAGAAGGCCAGCACCTGCGCCGGGGTCAGGTTCGGATTCGCCGACAACATCAACGCGGCGGTACCGGAGACGAGCGGGGCCGAGAAACTCGTGCCCAGCGTCACCCGATTGGTCCCGGTGGTGTACGTGTTCGTCGCCGGCCCTTTGGAGCCGGTGTTGGTGGTCGTGATGAGCGAGTGCGAACAGGCGACGAACTCACTGTCGCAGTCGCCGCTCGGCGCACTGAGGGCCACGCCGGCGCCGAGGTTCGAGTAGTCGGCCTTGGTGCCGGTGTGGTTGACGCCGGCGACAGCAATCACGCCGATGCAGTTGGCCGGCTGGTCGACAGCGAGGCTCTCGTTGCCCGCCGCCACGACCACGACCACACCGGCCGCGATGACCTGATTGACCGTTGTCTGGTAGTCCGGGCTGCAGGCCCCGGTGGACCCCAGGCTGAGGTTGATCACCCTCGCCTTGTTCGGGTTGTCGGGCACGCCCGGCACCCGGATCTGTGCGGCCCACAACATGGCCGCCTGGATGTCCGAAGAAAAACCACCACACTTGCCCAGCACGCGCAGCGGCAGGACCTTGATGTCGCGCCCGATGCTGGCGATACCAAAACCGTTGTTGGTCGCTGCACCCACCAGGCCGGCGGTCTCCGTGCCATGCCAGCTGCTCGAGCCGACATCGGCGGCAGCACAACCGTTGGCACCCACGTCGGCCGAGTCGACCCAGTCACCCGGGTCCGAGGGATCGGGGTCGCGCGCATCACCATCGTTCGCGGTCAGGATCGCGCCCGCCGTGCCGTTGCCACCGATGAAGTCGTAACCCGCCAGCAGCTTGAAGGCCAGATCGGGGTGATCGAAGCGGACCCCCGTGTCGAGCACGGCGACGACCACGCCGCTGCTTCCGGTGGTGATGGCCCAGGCGGCTTCGGCATTGATCGCCGAGGCAAACGCCCCCGAACTGCGCAGGTACCACTGGCCGACGGCCGGGGTGGAGGCGGTGAGGTACAGGGAATCGTTCGGCGCGGCGAGCGCACGCATGCGCTGATCGACCTCGGCGTATTCCACATCGGGCTGTGCAGAGAGCCGCGCCGCGAGTTCGCGTGAGCTGATGCCCGAAGCCCTGAGCACCTGCGTGTGCTGGCCGAGCGCGCGGCCGTCACGCATCGACACGCCGAGCCGCGACGACAGGATGTTCGCCTGCAGCGGGCGCGCGCCGTTCGGGCTTTGGGCCAGCGCACGCATCATGCTCGAGTCGGCCTTGAACTTGACGATGACGCGCGCTTCGCTCTCGACCGCCGGCATGCCGCTGACAGCCCGCCGCACCGGCTGCCGCTCGGCCGCTGCGACGGGCTCCGCGAGCGCGGAGCACAAGCACACGAGGATCGGCAGGAACGCGGCCCGGGCCGGGCGCAGGGGGTGGAACATCATCATGGGCAACTCATCGAAAGACACGGGCGCCGGGCGGTGGGCGCTCGCCGGTGGCCACGCCGGCGCTGGTTGCGCGGGGCCGCTTTGATCGCAGCCGCAGTGTAGGCGCCGGCACCTGCGACGGGCCCGAGCAAATGCACGGATCGCACCGCCCTTTCCATTCGTTACCGATTCGGCGGCGCAGCCGCTGCGAGCGCAAAGATTCTTTACGCGCCGGCCTGCGTCGCACAGGGCACGCGCGCCGCATTTGTGGGTCTGTTCACCAGACTTTCTCAACTCTCAGGAGCCAGAACATGCTT
>JANYFX010000313.1 GCA_025359585.1 Rhizobacter sp.
TACTCACCCGTTCGCCACTCGCCACCAGGATTGCTCCCGTGCTGCCGTTCGACTTGCATGTGTAAGGCATGCCGCCAGCGTTCAATCTGAGCCAGGATCAAACTCTTCAGTTCGATCTTGATAAATTACTCAAAGAATTGATAGAAACTTCACTTGCATGAACTTCTATTTTCAGTGAGCGTTTAAGGTCCATGAGACCTCGACTCCCCAGGCTTCCCCGGTTTGTCTTGGCACTCGCCTTCAAACGCCCACACTTATCGGCTGTCAGTTTTTAAAGAGCTGCCTTGCGGCACTACCTTTCGGTAGCTGCTGATACTGCGTTTGCAGTTATCAGCTGAGAGAGCGATTCTGGCATGGTTTTCAAATCCCTGTCAAATACTCGGCTATCTCGCTGTTCACTGACTGGGTTGGTGCCGCTGCGTTTTGCTTTGGCGCCGCTGCACTCAGCGAAGACATCGACTGTAGCATGCTTTTCGCAGCGCAGTCAAAGAGGTGCCGGCACCGCAACTCAAGCCACAGGCAACGATGCACCTCGCTGCGCCGATGCCAGCGCCAACGCGACAGCAGCGCAACGCACTTCCGGATCATCGGCACTCAGCACCTTTTCGACCTGCCCGGCCCAACGCTTTGCATCGGTGAGCAGGACCCGTTGTTTGATCGAGGCAATCTGCGAAGGGTGCATCGAGAAACTCCTGAGCCCCATGGCAAGCAGCAACTCGGTGAATGCCGGGTCGCCCGCCATCTCGCCGCACACGCTCACGTCCTTGCCGGCTGCGTGGGCCTGCCGAATCGTTTGCGAAAGCAGGCTCAGCACCGCGGGGTGCCAAGGGTCATAGAGGTGGGCAACGGCCTCGTCGGCTCGGTCGATGGCGAGCGTATATTGGATCAAATCGTTCGTGCCCACCGACACAAAATCGAAGTGGCGCAGGATCGTCGGAAGCATCAGTGCCGCAGCCGGCACTTCGATCATCGCACCGACCTGAACCGCAGTGAAGGCACGTCCCGCCTCGGTCAATTGCTGCTTCGCCCGCGCCAGCGCTTCGAGCGTGTGAAGTACCTCGCTGAGATGCGCCACCATCGGGATCAGCAGCTTCACCTTCCCATAGGCGCTGGCCCGCAGAATCGCGCGCAACTGTTGCCTGAACATGCCCGGCTCGGACAGACTCCAACGGATCGCTCGCAGGCCGAGCGCCGGGTTCAGCGCGTGCTCATGGCGCAACTCGTTCGCCGACATCCGATCGAGTGGTTTGTCGGCGCCGATGTCGACGGTGCGAATCGTCACCGGCAGGCCTTTCATCGCTTCGACAGCCGCTCGGTAGGCTTCGAACTGTTCGTCTTCTCCGGGCAGTTCGCCGCCACGGTTCATGAACAGAAACTCGCTGCGGAACAATCCCACGCCCACCGCCCCAGCCTCGAGCGCGACCACAGCGTCGCTGGGCATTTCGATGTTGGCGAGCAGCTCCACCTTCTCGCCGTCCAGTGTCACGGCGGGGGTGTGGCGCAGCCTTGCCAAGCGCTCGCGCCCGAGTTCGCTTTGCCGTTGCCGGAACCGGTACTCCTCCAGCACGATGGCAGAGGGGTCGACGATCACGATGCCAGCATCGCCGTCGATCACAACCCAGTCGTCCTGCCTGATGATGCGGCTCGCCTCGCGAGCACCCACGACAGCAGGGATGTCCATGCTGCGCGCCACAATGGCGGTGTGTGATGTCTTGCCCCCAACGTCGGTGATGAAGCCCGTGAACACGCTGCGCTTGAACTGCAGCATGTCGGCCGGCGCGATGTCGTTTGCAACGAGCACGAGCGGGTCTTCTCCGGCGAAATCGCGCGCTCGGACTCCGGGTGCCGGCGCATACGACGAGGCCGGCCCGCGCGCCATGGCGCGCAACATGCGTTCGACCACCTGCTCGAGGTCGGCCTTGCGCTCGCGCAGGTATTCGTCTTCCATCTCATCGAACTGGCGCGCCAGAACTTCGAGCTGCGCAGACAATGCCCACTCGGCGTTGTAGTGGCGCTCGCGAATCCATTGTTTGGTGGCGCCGGTGAGGGTGTCGTCGTGCAGCAGCATCAGGTGCACGTCGAGCAGCGCCGAAAGTTCGGCTGGCGCTTCGGTCGGCAGGTCGCGTTGCAGTGCGCCCAACTCCGTGGCAACGGCGTCGCGTGCGACACGCAGGCGGTCGATTTCCGCGTCGACTCGTTCGTCTTTGACGAAATAGTGGGCCACGTCGACGCGGCTCGACGCGACCAGCACTGCGCGCCCGATCGCCACCCCTCGCGACACGGGCAGACCGAAGACCTGAAAACTCATGCGGACGATGCTAGCAGCGAGCCGCGCAAGTTCACACTGGTACATCTGACAGTGCAGCGAGCTATCGGCTCCACGCCGAACAGCCTGTTTCACACTGGCGTCACGCCGGATTCATGCGCACGTCACCGCCGCAGCCGACGATAGCGGTCAGTCCAGCACACGAGATTCACATGCGCGAACTGCCCCTCCCCACCCGGCCCGTTTTCACCCTCAACGCCCGAGAAGCACCGTGGAGCTTGATCCGCAACAACGACCCAAGCACCTCTCCCGCCATGCACAAGTTCGTACTGACGTGGCTGGGGTTCGCCGTGAAAAAGGCGTTCTCGAAACCCCGCGCCTGAGGCGCCTCGTCTTCTCCGAGGACATGAGCGCGCGCCTGGCGGCGACACGATCATGGCGCACCAACGCGCCGAACCGCGCGCTATTGGCCTTCGCCGAACTTGTCGTTGATGAGCGCGGTGAGTGCATCCATCGCGGCCTGTTCGTCGGCACCGTCGATTTCAAGCTCCACCACGCTGCCGATACCCGCCGCCAGCATCATCACGCCCATGATGCTCTTGGCATTCACGCGGCGGTCGTTGCGGCTCATGAACACCTCGCTCTCGAAGCTGCCCGCCAGCTTGGTGAGCTTGGCCGAGGCACGCGCGTGCAGGCCCAATTTATTGCTGATGCTGATGCTGGTCTTGATCATTTCCGCCCGGTTTGAAGGTCTGATTTTGCGGCCGCGTGGTCGCCACTTGCATCACGCCCTGGGTTGCGCCCGCCATGGCCCGTGTGATGACCGACTCCAGCGATTCTTTCGAGTAACACAGTGAGCGCCAGAGCATCGGCACATTGACGCCGGCAATCACCCGCACCTGCACACCGTCCCCCAGGCGCTGGGCCACGTTGCAGGGTGTGGCGCCGAACACGTCGGTGAAGATCAGTGCATCGGGTGATCGCACCCGCCCGAGCATCTCGCGGGCGAGGGCTTCGACCTCGTCGATCGGCATGTCGGGGGGCACGTCGAGCGCTTCGAGAACGCGTGCGCAGTCGGGGAACGTGTGTTCGGCGACCGCTTTGAGCGCAGACGCCATCGGCGCATGAGCAATGATCATCAGTCCGGGCATGGCGGGAAGTTATCAGCAGTTCAGTGGGATGAAACCGTTTTGTGCGGCACTGCGCTCTCATCGCGACGCAAAAACCACACATAAGCGAGGGTGCAGCAACATGCCAACAACGCAATGGCGCCCCGATACGCCGACAGGGTGCTCCACCCGCTGGCACGCAAAAGGTCGATGACCAGGCCGATGCCCCACTGCACGACGAAGACCCCGAGAAAGACCACGAGGTTGAAGGCAGAGAGAGCCCGCCCCGCGAGCTCTGCACGAAACGCGAGGCCGATGGCGGGCTGCGAGAGCGCCACCACCGAGCACCCGGCGCAGAACACGACCCAGACCCAGGCGCTGGCCTGCGCGCCCAGCAGAACGGCAAGCGACAGCGCAACCAGGCTCACAGGCACGCCGCGCGCAATCAAACGCTGCGCGGTCCAGCCGCGCGCATAGAGCCGAGGCACCAGCACGCCCCAGGCCATGAAACTCAAAAGCATCGCCATGTTGATGGCGAACAGGCCCTGAGCCGCGCGTGCAGGGGTCCAGCCACACACCTGTACCAGCCACGGCCCGGCCCACAGGGACTGCACAGCGATCAAACCGCCGTAGTGGAAGAAGCCCATCGGCGCGAACCGCAGGAAGGTCGGGTGCGACCAGACTTCCGCATAACCGCCAGCGGCTGACGGCCCGGCAGCGACACGCACGGGCGCATCGCGCGGCACGAGCTGAAGGATCGCCAACATCGCCAGGCCGATGCACCCCGCAATGGCCCAGAACAGCCCGCGCCAGCCGATCAGCGGCAGCAACCACTGCACCGGGAGTGTGGAGGCCACCATGCCGCTCGACCCGGCCATCAGCATCCACGAATTGGCACGCATCTGCGCCACAGCTGTGAAGCGGCGGCGAAAGGTCGTGAGCGGCGCCATCAGGCAGGCACTCACACCGACGCCGATCAGCGCTCGCGCGAGCGTCAGGCTGGCGAAGTTGCGCGCCATCGCGAAGGCCGCGCAGCCGAGCACGGCGGCGCCAAGGAAAACGACCAGCACCCGGCGCGGCCCGAACCGGTCGAGCGCACTGCCCAGGGGCAGCTGGGTCGATGCAAAGCCGAGGAAATAGGCGCCGGCCAGCAAGCCCAGATCGGCGGCGTTCAGGCCCAGTTCGGCGCTGAAGCTGGGCGCGAGCGTGGCCGTCACCCCGCGCACCAGCGCCGAAAAGAAGTATGCGAAGGCGAAGCTCAGAAAGACCCACACCGCCGCAGTGGCCGGCAGGAGCTCGCCGTGCCCGCGAGAGTCGTTCATGCCGGAAACTTGAATCCAGCGAGGAAGATCTCGTTCGCCTCGGCTGCGGTTTTTGCACCGATCACGCTGCCCTGGTAGACCCGCAGGCCCTTGGCGAAAAAGACCGCGTGCTCCTGCACGGCTGCGCCGTCGGGCAGGTGCCCGAGCACCGAAAAACGCACGGCCTCGGCATTGGGCGTCATGCCGCTGACTTGCGCCGGCACGAGCTGCGGCTGGGTCGCCTGCACATTGCGCAGCGCCGCCGATCGCAACTCGGCCAGCGCGGCCCCCACCCGAGCCGGCTCGGACACATCGGCGAAGCTGAGCGCATAGGTCGCCCCACCGGCCGGGCAGACCAGCATCTCCATCTTCAGCGTCGAGCCCCCCAGTTCGACCGTGCGCGCGTGTCGATCCGGGCGGCACGGGAACATCGCCACGATGCCGCTCCCCTCGGCCGCCGTCTCGCGCCAATCGAGGGTCGGAGAACACGCGGCGACAGCGGCCAAGAGGAGCGAAATCGGCAGCGCCGCGAAAGGTTTCATCCGCCCATTATCCCGACCGCCGCTCCCCGCACGCCTGCCGCACAATCATTCGCATGAGCACAGAAACCAGCCCTTCAACGAGCCTGCCGCTGAGCGGGGTTCGTGTTCTCGATCTCTCGCGCGTGCTGGCCGGGCCATGGTGCACGCAGACCCTGGCCGACCTGGGCGCCGACGTGATCAAGGTCGAGCGCCCGCCCGGCCAGGGCAGCAGCGGCGGCGACGACACCCGCGGCTGGGGCCCGCCGTTCCTGAAAGACAGCACCGGGCAAGACACCGCCGAAGCCGCCTACTACCTCGGCGCCAACCGCAACAAGCGCTCGATCACGATCGATATCTCGCGGCCCGAAGGCCAGGCGCTGATTCAGCGCATCGTGCTGCAAAGCGATGTGTTCGTCGAGAACTACAAGGTGGGCGATATGGCGCGGTACGGCCTCGACGCTGCCAGCCTGCACGCACTGAACCCGCGCCTCGTCTACTGCTCGATCACCGGCTTCGGCCAGACCGGCCCGTACCGCGAGCGCGCCGGCTACGACTACGCGGTCCAGGGTATGGGCGGTCTGATGAGCGTGACCGGCCCGTCGCGCGCCGAGATCGCCGACGACGCGCCAGGCGGCGGCCCGCAGAAGGTGGGCGTCGCGGTCGCCGACCTGTTCACCGGCATGTACGCCGCCACCGCGATCCTGGCGGCACTGCGCCACCGCGACCTCACGGGCCAGGGGCAGGCCATCGACATGGCGCTGCTGGACACGCAGGTCGCGATGATTGCAAACCTTGGCGCCAACTACCTGACCACCGGCATCGCGCCGCAGCGCATGGGCAATGCGCACCAGAACATCGTGCCCTACCAGGTGTTCGAGGTCGCCGACGGGCACATGATCGTCGCGGTCGGCAACGACAGCCAGTTCGCCAAGTTCTGCGACGTGGCGGGCCGGCCCGAACTGGCGCGCGACGCCCGCTTCACCCGCAACGCCGACCGGGTTCGCCACCGCGGAGTGCTCGTTCCGCTGCTCGCCGCCTTCATGAAGACACGTGCACGCGCCGATTGGCTGGCTGCGCTCGAGGCCGCCAAAGTGCCGTGCGGCCCGATCAACGACCTGGCCGACGTGTTTGCCGACCCGCAGGTGCTGGCCCGCGACATGACGGTCGAAATGCCGCACCCGTTGGCCGGCAGCGTTCGGCTGGTTGCGAGCCCCATGAAGTTTTCGGCCACGCCGGTGCAATACCGGCGCCCACCGCCGCTGCTGGGAGAGCACACAGCACAGATCCTCGGCGAGCTGGGCCTCGACGAAGCGGCGGTCGCCGCGCTCCGGGCTGCGCACGCTGTCTGAGCGCTGCCTGCGATGGCCGACAATTGTGTCCAAAAGTGACAGGCCGTGATTTATTCACTCCCCCGGCTCCGGGGAAACGGCCTCAAGTCCATGGCGCGAGAACTTGCATGGCCACAAACTCCTCTGATGGACTGAAAGCGCCGAACCGTGACGAGCGAGCGGCGAGCAATGGACCCAATGACCCAGGAAAAGAGAATGGACATGTCGGATATCGGGCGCACCCCGGCCGCGCAAGGCGTTGCCCGCACCCAGCCCGCCGACGACAAATCGCCTTCGAGCGAGCGTTGGACCGCGTTGGTGGCTCAGATCGGCGTTGAAATCGCCGGGCCGCTCACCGCCGCGCTGGAGCGCATCAATTCGCTCACCAGCACCGGAAACATCGACCGCAAGGGCCTGCGTGCGCTGCGCGAAGAAGTCGAAAGTGCGCGCCGGGTCGGCATGATCGGCCAGCAGCTCACGCGGTTTGCGTCGGGCCGCGTTCGCCAGTCGCACGAACGTCTGCAATTGGCCGACGTGTTGAGTGGCGTGCTCGCACACCGTGGCCGCGAAACGCAGGCACGCGGCATCGTGCTCAAGCCCGAACTCAAGCCGGCCGAGGTGGTCGTCGATGCGTCGCTGCTGTTCAGCCTGCTCAATTCCACGCTCGACTGGGCGTTAGCCGGTGCTCACTCGCAGATCGTCTTTTCGATCGAGATCAAGGCGTGGCCCACGAATGCGCGGCTGGCGTGTCGCTTTGCGCACCGCCCGCTCGATGAAGCCGCCGATGTGGCCAGCGCCACCCCCAGCGGGCTGGACTCGCTCACCTGGCGGCTGCTCGAACAAACCGCCTGGACCATGGGCTTGCTGATCGAGCGTGGCGAAGAAGCCGGGTTCACGACACTCGTTCTCGAGTTCCCGCGCACCGCCACCGATGAAGTCGAAGCCGTGAGCGCGCTCGAACTCAACGACGGTTTTTCGGTGTCTTCACATTCGCAGGGCCTGGCCGGCAGCCACGTGCTCGTGGTCGCGTCGCGCCGCGACATGCGCCTGCAGATTCGCGACGCGCTGCGCGACATGAGCCTGATCGTCGACTTCGTCGGCACGGTCGACGAAGCGGCGGCGTTCTGCCGCGACGGCCTGCCGCACGCCATCGTCGTGGAGGCGATTCAAAGTGGCGAGCGCCTCGCGGCCTTGCGCGAAGAAATCCTGGCCGAGGTGCCCGACTTCGTGTTCATCGAGATCGTCGAAGAAGGCAACGCCTTCGAGATGTCGGGCTTCGCCGGCTCGGCCATGGCGAAGGTCGGCCGCGATGTGCTCGCCACTTCGCTGCCCTCGGCTCTGCTGTTCGAGCTCTCGAAAGGGCTTTGATCCGCGCGGCGCAGTCTTGCGCCAGCGTGCCTACTTCAACGAGCCGAAGACCTTGCCGAGGATGGCGCTGCCGGTGCCGATCGGGTCCTGGCGAATCTTGCGTTCTTCTTCGCCGATCATCAGGAACAGGCCGTCAAGTGCCTTGGTGGTGACGTACTGCTGAACGTTGGCGTCGTCCTTTTTCACCAGCCCGAGACCGGCCGCCTTGCCGGCCACGCGGTTGTACTTGTCTGCCAGCGAAACCTTCTCGGTCGCACGGGTCACGATCGGCAGGAACTTCACGCCCAGCGGCGTGCGGGTCTTTTCGGCGAAGAACTGCGTCACCGAGTTTTCACCACCGCGGATCAGGCGGGTGGCGTCGCTCACGCTCATCGCCTTCACGGCGCTCACGAGCAAAGCCTTGGCTTCGGGCACAGCGGCTTCGGCGGCACGGTTCATCGCAGTGATCAACTCATCCACGCGTTTTTGCTGGCCAGTGACCTTGAGCAACTGGGCGGCGTCGTTCAGAAAGCCCGGCAGCGGGATGCGCACCTTCGGGTTGTCGAGGAAACCGCCGCTCTTGCCGAGCAGGCCCACGGCCGCGACGGCGCCGCGCTCGAGTGCGGCACGCACGCCGAGCGTGGCATCGCCCTCGCTGAGAGAGGCCGCCTCGGCGCTGGCGGCCAGCGCCCACAAACCACCCATCGAAACGACGCCTGACGTAAACTTTCTGCGCTGCATGAAAGACCTCCCATGAACAAAACTGCCCGATTCTCTGCCGCTGCTATTGTCGCTTTGGGCCTGGGCGCGGCCGCGTACTTCGGAGCGGGCAGTGTGGGCAAGGCGCCGATGGCGCCGAACGCCGCCTACACGCTGCTCGACGGCAGCCGTTCGAACATCGAGAGCCTGCGTGGCAAGGTCGTGCTGGTGAACTTCTGGTCGACTGACTGCACGACCTGCGTGCACGAGATGCCGCAGATCGTCGCCACTCACGAGAAATTCAAGGCGCGCGGCTTCGAGACCCTGGCCGTCGCAATGAGCTTCGACCCGCCGGCCTACGTGATCAGCTTCGCCGAACAACGCAAGCTGCCGTTCGGCGTGGCCATCGACAACACCGGCGCGATTGCCAAGAGCTTCGACCAGGTGCAGGTCACGCCGACCACCGTGTTGATCAACAAGCGCGGCGAAATCGTCAAGCGCTTCGTCGGCGAACCCGACTTCGTGGCGCTGCATCAGCTCGTGGAAAAGCTGCTGGCCGAGACCTGAGCGCCGTTTTTCCGGGCTCACCCCGGCCGCCGCAGCCAATACCAGAGCACGAGCAACACGACGAGCAGCACAACCGTCGGCAACCGTTCGCGCCAGTCGGCGCCTGCACCTCGAGCGAACGGCGCCACCAGGTGACGGAAGAACGCCGTGCCGCGAAAACCACGCTGGCGCCGCAGGGTGGCACCCATCGGCTGAGCGCCGGGCGCACGAAACTGGCGCAAGCGCGGCTCCAGCGCCGAGAGCAGCGGCATCGCGTCTTCGAGGGACGGCGCGAGCACGGTGTGGCCGCAGCGCGCGCAAGCCGTCATTGTGGTGGGATCGACCGCATCGCCACAGCTTCGGCAACGCCAGCTGACATGGCGCGCTTCGTCTTCGGGCAAGGGCAAACCGTGGCGCACCATCACCGATGCCATCAGCCGCTGCAGATCGAACACGACCAGCGGGCTGGCGCAGTGATCGCAGCTCGCGCTGTTGCCGGTGGGCACCGGGGCTCCACAGTTCAAACAGGTGAGCGGGCGTTGTTCGGTGTCCAGCGTGCGCCTGTCGCGTGCACTCAGCGGGCGCACCAGGCCACGCTCGGCGAGCAGCAGGCTAAAGGTCTGATAGTGACCGTGCTTGCGCGGGCACTCGTGTGCAGCGCTCTGCCCGAAGCGCGTCAGCATGTGCACCGGCTTGAGTTCGGCACTGCAGCGCACACAGGCCAGCGGCATCTTCAGCGGCTGTGCGGGCGAGGCACCCATGACGCCGTGCATCTGCCGCAGCAGACCGATCCATCCCAGACCTGAAAGGCGCACCGACTCGAACTCGTCGAACCACACGAGGTGGCAGTTCGCGCAGATGTCGACTTCGTGCTGCTGGCCGTAGTGGCCTTCGAGCGTGACCGGCTGCAGCTCGGCCTTGCACTGCGTGCAGTTCAGAACGCGCGGCTTGAACGCGTCGGCCCGCGCCGTGGTTTGCCCGGCCGGCCGCACGGCGCTCACACCACGCCGTCGACGCCCGCCGCCTCGGCCTGCTTGTCGGCGTGGTAGCTCGAACGCACCATGGCGCCGACCGCAGCGTGGGTGAAGCCCATCGCCGCCGCTTCGCGCTCGAACATCTTGAACGTGTCGGGGTGCACGTAGCGCCGCACCGGCAGGTGGTGGCCGCTGGGCGCGAGGTACTGGCCGATCGTCAGCATGTCGATCTGGTGCTCGCGCATGTCGCGCATGACTTGCAGGATTTCTTCATCGGTTTCGCCCAGGCCCACCATCACACCGCTTTTCGTCGGCACGTGCGGCGCGAATTCCTTGAAGCGCTTCAGCAGGTTCAACGAGTAGGCATAGTCGGAGCCCGGGCGCGCTTCCTTGTAGAGACGCGCCGTGGTCTCGAGGTTGTGGTTCATCACGTCGGGCGGCGCGGCCTTCAGGATCTCGAGCGCGCGGTCCATGCGGCCGCGAAAGTCGGGCGTGAGGATCTCGATCTTCGTCTGCGGCGAATGCTCGCGCGTGAGGCGGATGCAATCGACGAAGTGAGCAGCGCCGCCGTCGCGCAGGTCGTCGCGGTCGACGCTGGTGATCACGACGTACTTCAGCTTCAGCGCGGCGATCGTCTTCGCCAGATTGAGCGGCTCGTCCACGTCGAGCGGGTCGGGCCGGCCGTGGCCCACGTCGCAGAACGGGCAGCGGCGGGTGCACTTGTCGCCCATGATCATGAACGTGGCCGTGCCCTTGCCGAAACACTCGCCGATGTTCGGGCACGAGGCTTCTTCGCAGACCGTGTGCAGCTTGTGCTCGCGCAGGATGCTCTTGATTTCGTAGAAGCGTGTGCTCGGCGAGCCGGCCTTGACGCGGATCCAGTCGGGCTTCTTCAGCGTTTCGGCCGGCACGATCTTGATCGGGATGCGCGCCGTCTTGGCCTGCGACTTCTGCTTGGCGGTGGCGTCGTAGCCGGCGGCGGGCGCGGCGTCTCGGGTCACGTTGGGGGTGCTCATGTGCGCTTTCCGGGTTGGCCCGTTTCGGTCAAAGGCTCAGCTGGTTCACGAGCCGGGTGCCGAGGATGGCGGCCACCTCGTCGCCCGAGACCTGAACACCGATTGTAGAAAGGTCCACGGTCTGCAGGCCTTCATAGCCGCAGGGGTTGATGCCGGCGAAGGGTTGCAGGTCCATCGCGACGTTCAAAGCCACACCGTGGTACGCGCAGTGGCGGCTGACCTTGATGCCCAAGGCGGCGATCTTGCCCAGGCCCTCGAAACGGTCAAGGCGCGGCCCGGTCAGCGCCGCATGGCCGAATGGGTCGTCCAGCCTCACGTAGATACCCGGCGCACCCGCCACGCGGTGACCGGTGACGCCGAGGTGTTCCAGCGTCTTCAGCAGCGCCTGCTCCAGCCGGTAGACGTATTCCTTGACGTAGATGTTCAGCCGCTTCAGGTCGATCAGCGGGTAGGCCACCACCTGCCCTGGCCCGTGGTACGTGACCTGCCCGCCACGGTTAGTCTGCACGACGGGAATGCCGTGCGGGTTCAACACGTGTTCCGGCTTGCCGGCCAGGCCCTGCGTGTAGACCGGCGGGTGCTCGCAGAGCCAGATCTCGTCGGGCG
>JANYFX010000323.1 GCA_025359585.1 Rhizobacter sp.
CGCCGCGATCGCCACGCGCTCGTTGCCGTTGTGGACGATCTCGATCGCGCGGGCGCTCTTCTCGCACAGCTCGCACACGTGCTGCTCGGGCAACGAGGTGTGGCCGCCGTTGATGTGGCCGATGATGTCGGCGTCGGCCTCCAACACCACGTCCTTGTCGATCAGGCCCGAGCCCGGGATCGACGGGCCACCGGTGTGGATGGTGCTCTGGATGCCGTGTTTGCGCGCCCACTTCACCATCGTCGCGGCTTCGGTTCCGCCTTTCACCGAACCGAGGCCGATCTCGCCGAGCAGGCCCACGCCGGCTTCGGCCAGTTCCTTGAAGTCGCTCTCGACCATGCCTTTTTCGATGACCGGCGCGCCGGCCAGCACCTTCACGCCGCCGGGGCGAAAGTTGTCGAAGGCTCGTTGTGCGGTGATCGCCAATGCCTTCAGGCCGACGATGTCTTTCGGGCGGCCCGGCAGATGCACTTCGCCGGCCGAGATCATCGTGGTCACGCCGCCGTTCATCGTCGACTCGATCCAGCCGAGCTGGTTCTGGCGTGGTGTCCAGTCGCCGAAGACCGGGTGCACGTGGCTGTCGATCAGGCCGGGCGCCACGCAGGTCTGGCGTGCGTCGATCACGGTGGTGGCCTGGCCGATGTCGCAGTCGCTCTCCTTGCCGACCGCGGTGATCAATCCGTCGTGAATGACGATGGTGTTCGCGGCGAGGATCGGCCGGTCGATGTCGCCCGACAGCAGCAGGCCGATGTTGCGGATCACGACCTTGCCCGATTTGCCGCCTGTTGCCACGTCTGCCATGTGCACTCCGATTTGGTTCAGTGGATGCTACATGAGCGGCGCGCCGCCATCAACGCGCGGGGTGCTGCGTCAGCCGCGCTTTTTCGTCAGCACCACGTGGGTCGCGTGTGCCGAAGCGACGCGCTCGGTGCACTCGTAGCCCAGCGCGGGCAGGTCGATGCCGGTGAACAGTGCTTCGCCTGCACCGAACAAGGCCGTCGACTGCGCGAGGTGCATCTCGTCGACGAGGCCGGCGCGCAGGTACTGCCGTACCGTGGCCACACCGCCGCCCAGGCGCACGTCGCGGCCCTGCGCCGCTTCGCGGGCCCTGGCGAGTGCGGCGTGAATGCCGTCGGTCACGAAGTGGAAGACCGTGCCGCCTTCCATCGTGATCGACGCGCGCGGGTGCTGCGTCAGCACGAACACCGGCACGTGGTACGGCGGGTTCGCTCCCCACCAGCCTTTCCATTCATCGTCGGGCCACGGCCCGCGCACCGGGCCGAACATGTTGCGCCCGAGAATCCACGCGCCCAGGTTGGCGAAGCCGCGCGCCGCGAAGTCGTCGTCCACGCCGGTGTCGCCACCATCGCCGCCGTGCATCTGCTGGAAGGTGCGCGTCGGCAACACCCACGACATCATCGCCATGCCGCCCACGCCGAGCGGGTGTTCGAGGCTCTGGTTCGGGCCGGCACCGTAGCCGTCGAGCGACAAGCCGAAGCAGCTGACTTTGAGCAGGGACATGGGTGGCCTCCGGAGCGGGTGAACCCCTGGCGCGCCGACGGCAGGCCGGAGGTGTTCAGCCCGGCCAATTTATCCCAGATCGGCCGCGGTCACGCGGGGGCCAGCGCCCCCAGCAGCGTGGCACTCGGCGTGTGCCAGCCGACGATGGCGCCTTGCGCCGCGATCATCGCGAGAGCGGCCGCCTTGAACTCTGGAAAGTAACTCTCGGTCGCGTCTTCCACGATCAGGCAGTCGTAGCCGCGGTCGTTGGCCTCGCGCATCGAGGTCTGCACGCAGACTTCGGTGGTCACGCCGGTGAACACGAGGTGGGTCACGCCCTGCGCTTTCAGCATGTCGTGCAGGCCGGTGGACCAGAACATGCCCTTGCCGGGTTTGTCGATCACGAGCTCGCCGACCTGCGGCGCGAGTGCCGGGATGATCGAGGTGCCGGCTTCGCCGCGGATCAGCAAGCGGCCCATCGGCCCCGCGTCACCGATGCGCAGGCTGGGCGCGCCGCGCAGGCGCTTGGCCGGCGGGCAGTCCGACAGGTCGGCCTTGTGCGCTTCGCGCGTGTGCACGATCGGCCAGCCGCGTGCGCGCCAGGCGGCGAGCAGGCTGGCGATGGGCGCGATGGTGGTGTGCAACAGTGTCACGTCGTTGCCGAGCGAGGCGCCGAAGCCACCGGGTTCGACGAAATCACGCTGCATGTCGATGATGACGAGCGCGGTCTTGCCCGGCGCGAACGGGTAATGGAAAGGGGTGGCGGGAACGTTGAGCAAACTCATGCGGCCTCCGGCAAGGCATGCCCGTGATCGCCGCCGCCCATGTGCGAGCCGATGAGGCGGCGGTCGGCGCCCGAGGCGGGCGTTTCGAACACGATGCGGCCTTCGCTCATCACCGCGATGCGGTCGCTCAGCTCCAGCAGCTCGTCGAGGTCTTCGCTGATCAGCAGGACCGCGCCGCCTTTGGCGCGCACTTGCAGGATGCGGGCGTGGATTTCGGCGACGGCCGCGAAGTCGAGCCCGAACACCGGGTTCGCGGCGATCAGCACGTTGATCTCGCCGGCCAGCTCGCGCGCGAGCACCGCGCGTTGCACGTTGCCGCCCGAGAGGCTCGCGATCGGCGCATTCTCGCCGCGTGTTTTCACGCCGTATTCGGTGATCCACGACCGCGCGCGTTCGCGCCACGCGCCGAAGCGCAGCCAGCCTCGTTTCAGAGGCGCTTCGTCGAAGTCGCGCAGTGCCATGTTCTGCGCGACCGAGAGTTCGCCGACGCAGGCGTTGCGCAGCGGCTCTTCGGGCAAGGCACGCAATTGCAGGATGCGGTTTTCCGATCGTTTCGCGGCATACGGTTCGCCGACGACACGGACCGTGCCCGCCACGCGCGGCCGCTGGCCGACGAGCGCTTCCACCAGCTCCCGCTGGCCATTGCCCGACACGCCGGCGATGCCGAGGATCTCGCCCTTGCGCACCGACAGGTTCAGCCCTTGCACTGCGAGCGTGCCACGGTCGCCCATCGCACTCAGGCCTTCGACCTGCAGCGCGATCGGCGCCGCCGCGTCGGTGGCGGTACGAGGCGCCGCGCTGCCTTCGGCGACGATGGCCGAAGCGCTCGCGGCCGAGTCGCCGATCATCGCCTGCGCCAGTTGCTCGGGCGTGGTGCTGGGCACCGACGCGCCGTGCACACGCTTGCCACGGCGCAGCACCGTCACCTCGTCGGCATAAGCCATCACCTCGCGGAACTTGTGCGTGATCATCAACACCGTGCACTCGCCGCGTTTGGCCACGGCGCGCACATAGGCCAGCACTTCGTCGGCCTCCTGCGGTGTGAGCACCGACGTGGGCTCGTCGAGGATCAGCAGCCGCGGCTTCAGGTAGAGCTGCTTCAGCAGTTCGAGCTTCTGCTTTTCGCCGGCGGCAAGACCTGCGGGCGTGGCGTCGAGGTCGAGTTTGAAGGGCGTGGTCTTCAGGAATTCCTGCAGCGCCGCGCGCTCTTTTTTCCAGTCGATCAACGCGGGCGTGCGGCCACCGGCCAGCAACAGGTTCTCGGCCACGTTCATGCCCGGCGCGAGTGTGAAGTGCTGGTAGACCATGCCGATGCCGAGCGAGCGTGCGATCACCGGCGTGGCGATGTCGTGCTCGCGGCCGTCGATCAATATCGAGCCGCCTTCGGGCCGCTGCGAACCGGCCACGCATTTCACCAGCGTGCTCTTGCCGGCGCCGTTCTCGCCGAGCAGCGCATGCACCGAGCCGGTCGACCTTCAACGTCACCCGGTCCATCGCCGTGAACGACCCGAAGCGCTTGGTGAGCTCGAAGGTCTCGAGGGCGAGCGCGCGCGGCTCGGTCATGCAACTTCCTTCGCCGACAGCGCGGCGAG
>JANYFX010000651.1 GCA_025359585.1 Rhizobacter sp.
GTGATCATGTGCTTCGAGTCGACCGCCATCACGCCGAAGGCCGAGGCCTCGGCGCGTGGCACTGCGATGCAGCCGACGGTGCAGTCCTTGCCCTTGGCGACGTGGTCGGCCAGCATCAGCGCGTAGTTCATCTTGTAGATGTGGTCGCCGGCGAGCACGACGATGTAGTCGGCGCCGTAACTCGCGAGGATGTCCTGGTTCTGGTAGACGGCGTCGGCCGTGCCGCGGTACCAGCTCTCGTCGTCGGTGCGCTGCTGCGCCGGCAGCAGGTCGACGAACTCGTTCATCTCGGTCTTCAGGAAACCCCAGCCTCGCTGCACGTGGCGCAGCAGGCTGTGCGACTTGTACTGCGTGATCACGCCGATGCGGCGAATTCCGGAATTCAGGCAGTTCGACATCGCAAAATCGACGATCCGGAACTTGCCGCCGAAATACACCGCCGGCTTGGCGCGGCTGTCGGTCAGGTTCTTCAGGCGGCTGCCGCGCCCGCCCGCCAGTACCAGCGCGACGGTGCGTTTGGGCAGGTCCAGACTCAGGGCAAGTTCGTCGGGCGTCATGGTGTGTTGTCTCCGTTCTGACTGCAATGTTCTGTGGCTCGAATCTACAGCCAGTGTGGCCGTTTTTGCACCCGCGCAACAAGCGATATCAACCCGCATGCCCGATGCCTGGGGGCGAGACGCCGTGGGCGCAAAAATTGCGAGGCTTCAGGGTGACCGATGCGGTACCCGATGCGACACTGTTGCCCGAGTGCCTCGCCCCGACCGCGGGCACCCCAGACCAGCAAGGAAGATTGCGCGATGGCCCCTACGAAACCCTCCAGCAGCGATGTCGCCAGCGGCGTCGAAGACCAGCTCCTGAGCACCGTCGGCGTGGCGCCGCCCGACGCCAGCGCCACCGAGCTGATGCAGGCCGTTTCGCAGGTGGCACGGCGCCAGCTGTCGCAGCGCTGGGTCGCCACGCAGGCCGAGCAGCGCAAAGCCAAGGCCCGCCGGGTCTACTACTTCTCGATGGAATTCCTGATGGGCCGCACGCTCTCGAACGCGCTGGCCGCGCTCGACATGCGCGGCGACGCGGCGGCCGCGATGACGGCCCACGCGCAAAAGCTCGAAGACGTGGCCGACTGCGAACCCGACGCCGCCCTGGGCAACGGCGGCCTGGGCCGCCTGGCCGCCTGTTTCCTCGACTCGATGGCAACACTCGGCCTGCCGTCGTTCGGCTACGGCATCCGCTACGAATACGGCATGTTCGCGCAAGAGATCCAGAACGGCTCGCAGATCGAGTACCCCGACCCGTGGCTGGCCGACGGCACGGCCTGGGAATGGCCGCGTGCCGCCATCACCTACCCGGTGCGCTTCGGCGGCTGGGTCGAACACACCGTGGGCGCCGACGGCAACCCGCGCGCCGTGTGGCGCGCCGCCGCCGAAGTGGCGGCCAAGGCCTGCGACATGGTGATCCCCGGCCACGGCACGCAGAAGGTCAGCACGCTGCGTTTGTGGAAGGCCGTGGCCCCGGCGCACATCGACCTGAACGCCTTCAACACCGGCGACTACGCGCGTGCCGCCAGCGTGAAGAACGAGTACGAAAACATCTCGTGGGTGCTGTACCCGAACGACAGCACGCCGGCCGGCCGCGAGCTGCGCCTGCGCCAGGAATACTTCTTCGTCGCCGCGTCGATGCAGGACCTGCTGGCGCGCCACCTCGATGAGAACCCGTCGCTCGCGAACCTGGCCGACAAGGTCGCGATCCACCTCAACGACACCCACCCCGCCATCGGCGTGGCCGAGCTGATGCGCCTGCTGTGCGACGAACACGGCATGGCGTGGGCGACGGCCTGGGCGCTGTGCACGAAGGTGTTCTCGTACACCAACCACACGCTGATGCCCGAGGCGCTGGAAACCTGGCCGGTCGGCCTGATGCAGCACGTGCTGCCGCGCCACCTCGAGATCATCTTCCGCATCAATCAGGAGCTGCTCGACCTGGCGGCCAAGCACCGCCCGGGCGACATGGACTTTCTTTCCAGCCTGTCGCTGATCGACGAGCGTGGCGAGCGCCGCGTGCGCATGGCCAATTTGTCGATCGTGGGCAGCCACAAGGTCAACGGCGTCTCGGCCTTGCATTCCGACCTGCTGGTGCAGACGATCTTCAAGGATTTCGCGAGCCTGTGGCCCGATCGTTTCACCAACATGACCAACGGCGTCACGCCGCGGCGTTGGCTGGCGCAGGCCAACCCGGGCTTGTCGGACCTGCTTGACCGCACCGTGGGCAGCGGCTGGCGGCTCGACCTCGACGTGTTGAAAGGCCTGCACGAGCACAAAGGCAACGCCGCCTTCCGCGACGAGTTCATGGCCGTGAAGCGCGCCAACAAGGCACGCCTGGCGGCGCTGATCGAGCGCAAGACCGGCGTTGTGGTGAACCCGGCCAGCCTGTTCGACGTGCAGGTCAAGCGCATCCATGAATACA
>JANYFX010000422.1 GCA_025359585.1 Rhizobacter sp.
CCTTGCCAGCAGCGTCCTTCATGGCATCGGCAGCCATCGCGGTGCCAGCCGAAGCGGCGCCCATCGCGCCGGAGGCGGCAGCCATCGCGGCCGAAGCGGCGGTGTCAACAGCGCTGGCAGCGGCCGAAGCAGCAGCAGCAACCATCGGGGCAGCAGCGGCCGAAGCAGCGGCAGCAGCAGGAGCCTCTTCCTTCTTGCCGCAGGCGGCAAGAGCGACAGCGGCGACGAGGGAAGCAAGCAGAAGCGACTTATTCATGTGTGTCCTCAAGATCATTAGGGTCGAACAATTACCGGTGATTGTGGGAACCCCAGCCTTCGCAGAGCCCCAACGTTCGCAGGCAAGGAAAGCTCGAGCGTTTCCAGTGCCTAGCCTTCGATTATAGCCAGCTCTAGGGAGATTCCCTAGAGGCCGGTGGTAGACGCTGGAAAGGCCTCGTCCGAACGTTGCAAAACCGCATCAAGCATTTCGCGGCAGCGCAGGCCTTCGGCGGCGTCGTGCGAGCGCTGGCCACGGTGGTGAATGGCGTCCGACAAGCGCACGCTCAACAGACCGGGTGCCAGCAGAATGGTCGGCATCTGCCCGGCTTCGAGCTCGGTATTGGTGCGGCAATGCACCACATGCGACCAGGTCTGGCGCCACTCGATCCAGCGCGGGTGGCGCCGCGAAAGCTCCGCGAAGTCTTCCGCCAGAAGCGTCAGGCGACGGTGCGAAGCGGCCCACAACGCGAGGTGTTCGACCACGGCGCGCTCACCGAGCGGCCAATCGGCGAAGTTGGGGTCGCACAGCAGAAGTTCGCGGCAACCGACGCTGGCGGCCTCGGCAAACGCGTCGCGCACAGCGGTGTGGAATTCGCTTCGCGAGGCGATCACGGCGTCTTGGGCAGTGTTCATCGAAGTGCTCCTTCGTTCATGGGACGCCGGGGTGCAACCAGCCGTCATCGGCCCAGCCGTCGAGCAGCGCGCGGGCCTCGGCACTCAAGCGCCCGTGATCGGCTTCGCTCAGGCTTCTTTGGTCGGCGAGACGGTGCATCAATTTTGCATCGCGCCCGCCGGCCCGAAACGACTCGCCGTTGATGAACACGTGGTGTGCGTCGTAGAGCATGCGGGTGCGCCGGTCGAGTGTCACGCCACCCACGTCGGGCGCTCCTGCGGGTGGGTCGAACCAGACGCCGGGCTTGGGTTCGCTGAGCACTTCGCCGAGGGTGCAATCGAGTGCGCGTTCGTCCGCCAGCGCCCGTTGCATGGCTTCGAGCGCAAAGGCGCGAAGCTCGCTCGGGATGCGCGCTGGCTCCGAGGTGGCGGCTTGTTTTGGGTCGCGGTACAGAACGTCGCCGGGCGCGGCTTCGGCATCGTCTAGTAGCCGCTGCAGAAGTTCGCGGCCAATCTCGTCACGGCCCGGCGCGCGGAAGCCGATCGACGCGGTCAGGCACTCGGCTTCGGCCACGCCGTCGTGGGCCCAGCCGGGCGGCAGGTAGAGCATGTCGCCGGCTTCGAGCAGCCACTCCCGCTCAGGCTCGAAATGCGCCAGGATCTTCAGCGGCACATCCGGCACACAACGCGTGTCTCTGGCGCGGCCGATGCGCCAGCGCCGGCGGCCCCGAACCTGCAGCAGGAACACGTCGTAGGAATCGACATGCGGACCGACGCCACCACCATCGCTCGCGTACGACAGCATCAGGTCGTCGAGGCGCGCATCCGGCACGAAACGAAAACGCTGCAGCAACGCGTGGGCGGCCTCCACATGCAGGTCGAGGCCTTGCACCAGCAATGTCCAGCGCGGGCGCTTCAGGCTCGGGATCGCGCTGCGTTTGAGCGGCCCGTGGCGCAGCGTCCAGGCGCCGGCCTCGTGCACGACCAGACGCGACTCCACGTCGTCGCGCGCCGCCAACTCGAACAGTTGCGTGCGGCTCAGAAGTTCCATTCCGCCGGGCACGGCCTGGCGGATCAGCAGCGGCTTCTTTTGCCAGTGCCGGCGCATGAAAGTCTGCGGCGAAATGCCGCCCAGCAAGGGCGTGGCGAGCAAAATGTCCATCGGGTGATTGTGCGATGATCTTGCGATGCTTATCACCGTTCCATGTGTCGTCAGCCTGACCTGGCGACTCCAAGATGCCCAGGGCAATGCGATCGACGAACTCGAAGATCCGGTCGAGTTTTTTGTCGGCGGCGACGACCTTCTCGCCCGTGTCGAAGAAGCCCTGATCGACCAGACCACCGGCTTCGAGGCGTCTTTGCACCTCGAGCCGGAACACGCTTTCGGCGACTACAAGTCCGAGCTCGTTTTCTTCGAAGAGCGCTCCTTGTTCCCCGACGAAACCGAGGTCGGCATGCAGTTCGACGGCCTGCCCGAAGGTGCCACCACCCAGGGCATGCCACCCGATCTGGCCTACACCGTGACCGAGGTATACGAAAGCCATGTCGTGCTCGACGGCAACCACCCGCTCGCCGGCATCGCACTGCGCCTCGATCTGGTCGTGCGCGACGTGCGCGAAGCGACCGAAACCGAGATCGAAGCCAGCACCGTCGACCAGCCAGTGTTCACGGTGATGAACACCGCGCCTGGCGGCACGCAACTACACTGATTTTTCGGTGACGAGCGCGGCGCCTTCGGGTGTCGTGACCGGGCCCTTGCCGCTGAAGCGATCGAGCGCCAGGTAGATCACCGGCGTGATGTAGAGCGTGATCGCCTGCGAGAACACGAGGCCGCCCACCACCGCCAGGCCGAGCGGCTGGCGCAGTTCGGCACCCGCACCCAGCCCGAGCGCGATCGGTAAGGCGCCCATCAAGGCCGCCAGCGTCGTCATCATGATCGGCCGAAAGCGCAGCACGCAGGCCTCGCGGATCGCTGCCGCCGGTGCCAGCCCGCGGCTGCGCTGGGCGTCGAGCGCGAAGTCGATCATCATGATCGCGTTCTTCTTGACGATGCCGATCAGCAGCAGGATGCCGATGGTCGCGATCAGCGTCAGATCCTGGTCGAACAGGCGCAGCGTGAGCAAGGCACCGACGGCCGCCGAAGGCAGGCCGGCGAGGATCGTGATGGGGTGGATGTAGCTCTCGTAAAGCACGCCGAGCAGCACATAGATCACC